>DATFMX010000035.1:0-16716 GCA_035266685.1 Solirubrobacterales bacterium | reverse complement strand
GCAGAACGACGGCAACCTGGTGATCTACTGGCACGGCAAGGCGATCTGGTCGAGCAAGGCGCCTGCGGCGTCTCACGCGGAGGGGGTCGCCATCGCCTGGGCAAAGCGCTATGCCAATGCGCATAACACCAGCTACAACGGCGCCTGCCTGCGCTTCGTCTTCGAAGCTTATTCCGCCGCCGGGGTCAACCTCCGTCGGTGGGTCGGCGCGCCGATCGGGTCGAACACCTACCCAGTTGACATCTGGGGCCACTTCAACCATGGGCGGACGGGCCGGGGAACCCCCCCGTATGGTGCGCTTGTCTTTTGGAAGGCGGCGAATGGCAATCGCACCCTGAGCCATGTCGCCCTGAGCCTTGGAAGAGGTCGCCTCGTGTCGACGTCAGACGGCGTTGCCGGATACACGCATTACGAGCGAGTTTCGCAGCATCGCTACGCGGTCTACCAAGGGTGGTGGCTTCCGGATCGCTGAGGGACCGGGTTGCGGTCAGGCCGAACGTGGCCGAGTAGCGCCCCAGCCGAAGCTCACCGCCGCGGTGCGCACACCGTTCGAGCAGATTTCGAGATACTTCAGAAATACTGATGGCTGATCCGCCGGCCCCTCTCTGCTTCGTCCTCATGCCGTTCGGCGTCAAGCCGGACGGGCGGGGCGGCTCGGTCGACTTCGATGCGGTCTTCGAGCAGCTGCTCGCGCCGGCCGCGCGCGAGGCGGGGCTGGAGCCGCTGCGCGCCGATCAGGAGCTGGTCGGCGGCGTCATCCACAAGCCGATGTTCGAGCGCCTCGTGCTCGCCGACTACGCGATCGCCGACCTCACCACCGCCAACCCGAACGTCTTCTACGAGCTGGGCGTGCGCCACGCCGTGCGTCCCTACTCCACGGTGCTGGTCGGCGCCGACCCGGCGGGCATCCCGTTTGACCTCGCCCCGGCGCGGGTCCTCGCCTACGCCCTCGACGCGCAGGGACGACCGCAGGACCCCGCCGCCGACCGCGTGACGCTGCTCGCGGCGCTCCGTGCGGCACGCGAGGCCGCCACCGACAGCCCCGTCTTCCAGCTGATCGACGAGCTGCCGCCCCCACAGATCGACCGCCTGAAGACCGATGTCTTCCGCGACGAGGCCGTCTACTCGGCGCAGGCCAAGCAGCGCCTCGCCGCAGCGCGCGCGCAGGGCGCCGACGCCGTCCGCGCGATCGAGCGGGACCTCGGGCCGCTTGCGGACGTCGAGGCCGGCGTCCTCGTCGACCTGCTGCTCTCCTACCGCGCGACGAGCGCCTGGCAGGACATGTGCCGGCTGGCCGAGGCGATGCCGGCCCCGGTGCAGCGCGCCGCCCTCGTCCGCGAGCAGTACGGCTTCGCCCTCAACCGCGCCGGCCGCGGCGATGAGGCGGAGCGCGTCCTGACCGAGGTGCTCGAGGAGCACGGCCCGAGCAGCGAGACGCTGGGGCTGCTCGGTCGCGTCCACAGGGACCGCTGGCAGGCCGAGCGCGCCGCCTCGCCGCTCAGCGCCGCCGGGCACCTCAAGCGTGCGATCGACGCCTACCGGCGAGGTTTCGAGGCCGACTGGCGCGACGCCTACCCGGGCGTGAACGCGGTTACCTTGATGGAGGTGCGGGAGCCGGGCGGGACGGTCCAGCAGGAGCTGCTGCCGGTTGTCCGCTACGCGAACGCGCGCCGGATCGAGGCCGGCGTCGCCGACTACTGGGACCACGCGACCCGGCTCGAGCTCGCCGTCCTCGCCTGCGACGCCGAGGCGGCCGAGAGCGCCGCCGCCGCAGCGCTCGCCGCGGTGCGCGAGCCCTGGGAGCCGCAGTCGACGGCCCGCAACCTGGCGCTGATCCGCGAATCGCGCGCTGCCGCCGGCGAGTCGCTGCCCTGGGCGGAGGAGCTCGAGCGCGAATTCGACCGGGCGGCCGGCGATGCCTGAGCCCCACGGCAAGGACGCCCAGCGCGCACGGGACTTCGTCGCCGGCCGGGTCGAGATCGACGCCGGCGAGGTCGCCGCGCTGGCCGGCCGCCTGCGCCGGGAACGCTGCTTCGAGCCGATCGCGCCGCTGCTGATCGAGGCCGGCCGCCGGGCGATCTACGGGGCCTGGGAACCGGCAAGGCGGGCGGAGCTGGCGCGGGCCCTCCGCGACCACGAGCAGTTCGGCTACGCGCGCCGGTTGCTCGGCAGGGTGCGGGGCGACGGGCCCGACTCCGAGGAGCTGCGCCAGCAGCACGCGCTCTGCACCTACAGGGACATGGAGCTGCCGGCGGCGCGGCGCCTCGACCGCGCCCTCCAGATCCTCTCCGAGAACGACGCGCCGCCGCTCGTCGAGAGCACCAGCGCCGAGACGCTCGGCATCGCGGGCGCGATCTACAAGCGCCGCTGGGAGGTGGAAGCCAAGCGGGCCGATCTCGAGAGCTCGCTGCGCTGCTACCAGCTCGGCCACGCCCTCGAGGGCGACCCGGAGCGCGACTACGCGGGCGTCAACGCGGCCTTCGTCGCCGACCGCCTGGCGAGCCTCGAGCAGCAGGGGATCGGCGACGGGGAGGAGGCGACCCGGCTGCGCGGCCTCGCCGACGAAATCCGCAAGGCGATCGTCGCCCGGCTCGCCGGCACGCAGGGGCCCTGGGTCGAAGAGACGCTCGGCGAGGCGCACTTCGGCCTCGGCGACTTCGCCGCCGCGGAGGAGCACCTCGCGCGCGCCGGCGCCGCCAGCGAAGATCTCTGGCGGCGCGAGACGACCGCGATGCAGCTGGCCGCGCTGGGCGCGCTGCGCGGTTTCGACGCCGCCCGCGTCGCCGCCGCCCTCGTCGCCTTCCTGGGCGAGACCGGGGGAGCGATCGAACGCGCGGACACCGGCAAGGTCGGCCTCGCCCTCTCCGGCGGCGGCTTCCGCGCCTCGCTCTTCCACATCGGGGTGCTCGCCCGCCTCGCCGAGTGCCGCGTGCTGCGCCGAGTCGAGGTGCTGTCCTGCGTCTCCGGCGGCTCGATCCTCGGCGCGCACTACTACCTGCGCCTGCGCGAGCTGCTGCAATCCAAGCCGGACGCGAAGATCGACGACCACGCCTACGTCGAGCTGGTCCGCGACCTCGCGCTGGACTTCATGCGGGGCGTGCGCGGCAATCCGCGTGGCCGCCTGTTCACCAACCCGGTCGCCGACTTGCGCATGGCGACCTCGAGCTACTCCCGCACCGACCGGGCCGGCGAGTTGTTTGAGCGGGCCTTCTACTCGACAGTCGGGGATGGCGGCTCGCCGCGGAGCGAGCCCTGGCGGATGAGCGACCTGTTCGTCACCCCGGCGGGCAGCGACGGCAGCTTCTCGCTGCGCTACGAGAACTGGCGGCGCTCGGCGAAGGTGCCGATGTTGGTGCTCAACGCGACGACGCTGAACACCGGCCACAACTGGCAGTTCACCGCCTCCTGGATGGGCGAGCCCGCAGTCGCCGTGGACGAGCGGGTCGACGCGAGCCGCCGCCTGCGCCGCTTCTACTACCGCGACGCCCCGCGGGAACGGCCGGCGCCGCGGCTGGGCACGGCGGTCGCCGCCTCGGCGGCGGTGCCGGCGCTGTTTCCCCCCGTCTCCCTGAAGGGCCTCTACGAAGACGTCGATGTCGAGCTCGTCGACGGGGGCGTCCACGACAACCAGGGCGTCGCCAGCCTGCTCGAGCAGGACTGCGCGACGATCCTGGTCAGCGACGCTAGCGGCCAGGCTCGCGACGACCAGCGCCCCTCGCGGTGGCTGCTCGGCGTCGCCAAACGGTCGAACTCGATCCTGATGAGCCGCGTGCGGGGCACGCAGTACGACGACCTCGCGCACCGCCGCCGCTCCGGCGTCCTGCGCGGGCTGATGGTCGTCCACCTGAAGAAGGGCCTGCCCGCGCCGCCCCGCGACTGGATCGGCTGCAAGGAGCCCTACAGTCCCGAAGACGACGCCCTGCCCCCCGGCAGCGGCGCCAACCGGCCCGACTACGGGATCGCCGAGGGCGCCCAGCGGGCACTGGCCGAACTGCGCACTGACCTCGACTCCTTCTCCGACGAGGAGGCCTACTCGCTGATGGCCGCGGGCTACGCGATGGCCAGCCACGAGCTGCCGAAGGCGCTGCCCGAGGACACGTTCGAGGCGCCGCTGGAGGGCGCGGTCAGTTGGCCGTTCGCCGCCTACCTGGAGCTGCTCGGCGATCCCGAGAAGGGCCTGCTCGACGCCCTGCGCCGCGGACACGCCCGCTTCTTCCGCCGGGTTGCGGCGGCGCGACAGCGCCTGTGGAACGTGCTGGGCCGGGATTGATGCGTCGTCCGGCGGCGGCCCCGGGGAGAGGGCGTACTCGACGGCTCACAAAGCGCCGGCTGAGAACGCCGCATTACATCGGCGTACCCAAGCTCTAGGCGTTTGTTAGAGCCAAATAGGGCGCTCTCCTCTGAAAAGGGAGGTCTAGAGAAACACGACCTTTTTCTTGACCCTTTGAATATCCCGTGTTTCACTCAGGCAGGCTCCATGTACGGAGCTGTTCAGGACCTACAGGGAAACACGAGCCACCAGGGGCCGCTAAGGGAAGCGGCCGGCAGAGGGGCTCGAGGGACAAGGAGAGAGCTACGTGAGACGCCACGTGAAGGCATCGACCGCGGGATCGACCCAGCGCCAGGCAAGCCGCCTCGGCCGCTTCTTCCGTGGGGGCCTCGCCACCCGTGCGTCCGCACACGGCGTCAATGGGAGTGGTGCGTCTTCAGCCGGGCGCCCCACCCCGGCGCGGAGCCTCTTCGGTCTCGCCTGCCTCGCGCTCCTCGCGCTGGCCGCGCTGCTCGCCGGCGGCGCCTCCAGCGCGGCCGGCGCCGAAGAATGCCCGAACGAAATCCGCCGCACCGAACAGGGCGTCGCGGCGGTCGCGTTGCCCGACTGCCGGGCCTACGAGAACGCGACTCCGGAAAGCAGGCCTCACGCGAGCTCCGACGGGTTGATCGAAGGCATCCGCGTGTCGCTCGACGGCGGCAAGGTCGGCTACAGGTCCAAGTATCCGAAATCCGGACAGGCGAGCGGCCAGATCTACCTCACCAGGCGCGGCTCCGGTGGCTGGGCGGCCGAAGTGGTGATCCCGCAGGAAACGTCCAGCACGGCCGGCACCTTCGCCTGCCTGCCCTGGGCCTTCTTCTCCGCCGATTTCTCGAAGAGCATTCTCGAAGAGGACTTCAATGTCTTCGAAACCACTGTGCAAGGGGGTCTTGGAGAAGGCTTTTGCGAAAGCAACCAAGCAGTTCTCGACCCGCGCGAAGTAAAGGGTTATCGCAACCTCTTCTCCCACCAAGTCGCAGACGGCACCTACGCAGGCTACGAACTGGTCAGCCTGAACCCGGCGGAAGGGTTGCCGGGCAACTCCTTCTTCGACGCCGGCTCTGAAGACCTGAGCACGATCGTCTTTCGCTCCGAAGGCTTTCTCACCTCCGACGCACCGCCCCACAGCGGCCCGCCGCCCGGGCAACACAACACCTACATCTGGTCGGGAGGGCAGGTGCGCCTGGCGACCTACCTGCCCGATGGCACCCCCGTCCAGGCCCCCTTGGCGCAGAGCCAGGGCGGCGGCGGCTACGAATTCGACAACGCCGTCGCCGACGACGGCAGCAGCCTCCTCTTCCTCTACAGCGGCGGCATCTACGTGCGCATCAACCCGACCCAGCCGCAGAGCGCGATCTCAGGCGGCGAATGCACCGAACCGGCGATGGCCTGCACGATGCGGGTCGACGAATCGCAGGGCCCCGGCGCCAGCGGCGGCTCCTACTTCGAATTCGCCACCGACGACGGCTCCAAGGTCTTCTTCACCTCCGACCACAAGCTGACCGTCGACTCGACTGCGGTCGCGGGCAGGGAGGACCTCTACGAGTACGACGTCGAAACCGGCGCTCTGAGCGACCTCACGGTCAACGCTTCCGAACCGGCCGGCGTCTGGGCGCTGAGCGACGCCAGCGCCGACGGCTCCTACATCTACTTCGTCGCCGAAGCGGCGCTTGAAGGCAGCGCCGCCGCATTGCCGGGCAACTGCGAACGCTACGAAGCGGGCAACGCCTGCAACCTCTACGTCCAGCACGAAGGCGTCACCACCTTCATCGCCGCCCTCTCGGTCAAGGACACCAGCGACTTCAAGGGTGATCGCTTCCTGCCCGCAAACCCGAACGGCCAACTGGTCGCACACCATGAGCTCAGCAACCTCTCTAGCGTCGAGAGCTCGCGCAACGGTCGCTACCTCGCTTTCAAAACCGTTCAGGACCTGGACGGCGAAGGAGCGGGCGTCTTCTTCTATGACGCCGTCGCCGACCAGCTCAGCTGCGTCACCTGCGGCCAGGGCGTGCAGTCCGACCGGGAGATCGACCCCACGAGCCAGTACGGCATCGCTCATACGGCCTGGCGGACGAATCAGGTCCTCGACGACGGCACCCTCTTCTTCACCACGAGCGGGGCGCTCGTGGGTGCCGATACCAACGGAGTCGGCGATGCATATGAGTACCGAGGCGGCCAGGTCCGCCTGCTCTCCACCGGCACCGACCCGAGCAAGTCCACCTTCGCCGGCGCCGACCCCAGCGGCGATAACGCCTTCTTCATCACCGCGGGCTCGATCTTGCCCAGCGACCGCGACGGCGGCGGCCTGACGATCTACGACGCCCGCATCGGCGGCGGCTTCCCCGAACCGCCGCCGCTGCCCGGCTGCGAGGGGGAAGCCTGCCGCGGCTCGGGCACCAGCGCCCCGAGCGCAGCGGCGACCGGCACCGCCGCCTTTCAGGGCGCCGGCAACCTGAACCAACGCCACAAGCGCAACTGCCGCATAGCCGCCAGGCGCGCCCAGAAGGTCAGCCGGGTCGCCAAGCGCCTGCGGCGCAAGGCAAAGCGCGTCCACAATCGCAGGCTCTCCAGGCGCCTGCGCCACCGCTCGGTCACGCTTGCCAAGAAGAGCCGGCGGCTCAGCAAGGGCGCCAAGCGCTGTAGGCGCGCCAACCGGAGGGCCGGCAAGTGATCGCCGCCCGCAACAACCAGAGGACCAACGCTTCCACGAGGGGCAAGGAGAACGTGAGGACGATGAGCACCGCCAAGACAACCGAAAACCCGAGAAGGCCGCAGCGCCTGGTCTGCGCGATTGCGCTGGCGGCGCTTGGTGCCCTGTTCGCTCTCGCCTCGCCCGCAGCGGCGAAGGTCGTCCACCTCTCCGAAGGCAGCTTCAGCGCCGGGGGCAGCGTTTCGGGCCTCGCCGTCGACAACTCCGGCGGAGCCGGCAATGGCGACGTCTGGGTAGCCACGGATGGGCTCTTTCAGGCCAATGGCGCCGTCAGGAAGCTCGAAGAAGACGGCACCCCGACCGGGGTCGAATTCACCGGCGCGATCACCCCCGCCGGCACGCTGCAGTTCCTCGACTTCGCCACCTTCACCTTTGCGGACTCGCTCGCCGTCGACAGCTCCGCCGGCGCCAACACCGGCGACCTCTACGTCGCCGACGCCGCCCACCAGGTCGTCGACCGCTTCAGTGAAGCAGGCGCCTACGAATGCCAGATCACCGGTAAGGCGACCCCCTCGGCGAGTGAGTGCGGGACGAACAGCGAAGTCCCGGGCGGTGGCGGCTTCACCCCCGCCGGGGTCGCCGTGGATCAGAACGACGGCCATGTGTTCGTGGTCGACGGCGTGACCCAAACGATCTTTGAGTTCAACGAAGCGGGCGAATACGAAGGCGAAATCTCCGACGCCCACCTGACCCTGCCGGGGTCGCTCGACTTCGACGCCGCCGGCGACCTCTACGTCGCCAACGGCTCACCCTTCCTCGGCGGCCAGAGCGTGGTCAAGTTCGACTCCAGCGGCAGCTACGAAGCGACGCTGACCTCGAGCGGCGAACCCTTCAGGCTCGCTGTCGACCGCGGTAACGGCCACGTCTACGTCGGCTCCGAAAGCCTGATCAGGGACTTCACCCCGGGCGGCTCGGAGGTCAGCTCCTTCGGCGGACCGACGGGTTCGCTGAGCGCCAACGGAACCAGCAGCCGCGTCTACTCGGGGTTTGGCGGCAGCGTCTCGATGTATAGCGGCCCGCAAACCGTCCCCGACCCGATCGCCAAGCCCGCCACCAACGTCGAAGAAGTGACCGCCACGGTCAACGGCGAAGTCGACCCCGATCTCGCCAACGGCGGCACCGAAGTAGAAAGCTGCGAATTCGAATACGGCACGACGACCGCTTACGGCGAAAGCACGCCCTGCTCGCCCGCCACCCCCTACGCGAGCACCCAGGCCATCTCGGCCGGCCTCAACAGCCTCGCCTCCTCGACCACCTACCACTTCCGGATCAAGGCCGAAAACGAAGACGGCATCGCCAGCTACAGCGGCGACGAAACCTTGATCACCAAAGGCCCGCCCTCGGTCGCCTCGGAGTCGGCTGACAACATCAGCCGCAGCGGCGCCGAACTGCACGCCCAGGTCAACCCGCACGGCTACGCGACCGAATACGTCTTCGAATACGTCACCCAGGCCCACTACGAAGCCGAAGGCTTCACCGGCGCCCAGACGACCGCTCCCAAAGCAATTGGCTCCTCGCAGAGTCCGGTCGCGGTCGCCAAGACGATCAGCGGGCTCAGCGTCGAAACGAGCTATCACTACCGCGCCAAGGCGACCTCTTCCCACGGTGCCGTGCCCGGTGAAGACAAGAGCTTCGCGACGGTTGCGATCGCCGAGATCGAAGCCCAGTACGCGGTCGTGCTGATCCACCGGGCCAAACTCGAAGTCGACGTGAACCCGCTCGGCCTCGACACGAATTGCCACGCCGAGTACGTCTCCGACGCAGCCTTCCAGGAATCGGGCTACGCCGGAGCGTCGACCGTCCCCTGCGAGCCCGAAGACCTCGGCGAAGGCAACGGACGGGTGACCGCCAAGGCCTACCTCGAAGGCCTCGACCTCACGAAGCCCTACCACTACCGCTTCGTCGTCCAAAACTCCAGCGGCACCGTCATCGGCGAAGACAAGGAATTCATCCCCTTCGGAATCACCGAATTCACGGTCGAAGCTCTGGAAGAAACTGAATTCGAAGAACCGAGGAACGAAGGAGAACACCCCTTTCAGGTGCATCCGGTCAACCCCGTACCGGTGACGCAGGCGGGCGCACACCCCTGGATCTTGCGCACCAAGATCGAAATGCCGAGTACGCCCTACCGCGAAGAATCCGACAGCATCACCGGGATCATCAAGGACATCCTCACCGAACTGCCGCCAGGGCTGATCGGGAACCCCGAGGCGGTGCCGAAGTGCCCGATCAGGGTGATCGAAGAAAAAGAGTGCAGCGGTGACTCGGAGGTGGGTGAAGCCTTTCTCTGGTACGGCAGGGAAATAAAAGGCGCCTATTCGCGCCAGATCGCCGATCTCTACAACTCGACCGCGCCGCAGGGTGTCGCGGCGCGCTTCGCGGGCGAATTCAACGTCTCGACCGATGGATACATCGACTCAGGCATCCGCACCGGAGGGGACTACGGGGTGAACGCCGGCGCGACCGACCTGACCAACACGGTGTCGCTGCGCGGGATCGAAGTCCAGCTCTGGGGCGTTCCGGCCGACCCGAGCCACGACCTGAAACGCAATTGCAACACGGGTCAGCCTGGCGGCTGCGCCTCCAACGCGGAACCAAAGCCCTTCCTGCGCATGCCGACCTCCTGCCCCGGTAGCCCGTTGACCGTGGCGGCGAAAGTCGACTCGTTCAACGAACCGGGGGAGTTCGTCCACGCCAGTTCCGAAATGCCGGCGATGACCGGCTGCAACCAGCTCGAATTCGCCCCGTCGATCGAAGCGAGGCCGACCACGACCGTGGCGGACTCGCCGAGCGGCCTGCACATAGACATCAAGAACCCGCAGAACGAAGACCCCTACGGTCTGGCGACTCCCGACGTCAAGGATGTCTCGGTGGCCCTGCCGGAGGGCATGCGGGTCAACCCGGCGAGCGCCAACGGCCTCGAAGGCTGCACCCCCTCCCAGGCCGACCTGCACAGCTCGGGCCCCGGGCACTGTCCCGACAGCGCGAAGATCGGCACCGCGGAAGTGGACACGCCATTGCTCGATCACCCGCTGAAGGGTTCGATGTTCCTCGCTACCCCGCACGTCAACCCGTTCAACTCGCTCCTGGCGACCTATATCGCGCTCGAAGACGAACAGTCGGGCGTGATCGTCAAGCTCGCCGGGGAGGTCAAGAGCGACCCGGACACGGGCCGGCTCACGGCGACGTTCAAGGACAACCCCCAGCAGCCCTTCAACGACTTCAAGGTCGACCTGTTCAGTGGAGCCCTGGCGCCGCTGCGGACCCCGGGAAGCTGCGGCACCTACTCCACCCACTCGAGCATCGTCCCCTGGTCGGCCCCCGACTCAGGCCCCCCCTCAACCCCCCAAGACACCTACAAGATCGAATCGGGCCCGAACGGAAGCGGCTGCGATGAATCCAACAGCCCGAGCTTCAGCTCAGGCACCGAATCCCCGATCGCAGCCAAATACAGCCCCTTCGTCGTCCGCCTCTCCCGCGATGACGGAAGCCAGGAATTCAAGGATGTGACGATCACCCCGCCCGCGGGACTGGTCGCACGGCTCGCCGGCACCCCGTATTGCTCCGATGCAGCGCTTGGCGCGGCAGCGGGCAGGTCGGGACAGGACGAGAAGGCAAACTCCTCCTGCTCCTCCGCCTCTGAGATCGGCACCGTCCACGTGGCAGCAGGCGCCGGCCCCTCCCCCTACTGGGTCACCGGCCACGCCTACCTGGCGGGCCCCTATCAGGGAGCCCCGCTCTCGATGGCGATCATCACCCCGGCCACCGCAGGACCCTTCGACCTCGGCACCGTCGTGGTCAGAAGCGCCCTGCACGTGGACCCGGTAACCACCCAGATCACCGCGATCACCGATGAGATCCCCCACATCCTGGAGGGGATCCCGCTCGACATCAGGCAGGCCAACGTGATCCTCGACAAGCCGGGCTTCACGCTCAACCCGACCTCCTGCGATGCCACCAGCATCGGCGGGCAACTGGTCTCGGTGCTGAACCAGAGCGCATCGCTCTCCGATCGCTTCCAGGTCGGCGACTGCACGAGCCTCTCATTTGAACCGAAGCTCGGCCTGCGCCTCTATGGCAAGACCAACCGAGGAGCCCACCCGAAGTTCAGGGCCGTCCTGGTCATGCCAGAAGGCGGAGCCAACATCTCAGAAGCCTCGGTGCGCCTACCCCGTTCGGAGATCCTCGACCAGGGCCACATCCGCACCGTCTGCACCAGGGTCCAGTTCGCAGCCGACTCCTGCCCACAGGGATCGATCTACGGCTACGCCAGGGCCTGGAGCCCGTTGCTAGACCAGCCCCTGCAGGGCCCGGTCTACCTGCGCTCCTCGTCCCACAAGCTCCCCGACCTGGTTGCTGACCTCAACGGCCAGATCCATGTCGAGGTCGCAGGGCGCATCGATTCGGTCAAGGGCGGCATACGCAACACCTTCGAAGCCGTCCCCGACGCCCCGGTCTCCAAGTTCGTCCTCTTCATGAAGGGCGGAGCCAAGGGACTGCTGCAGAACTCGACCAACATCTGCAAGGGAACCCATAGGGCCGTATCGCTCTTCGATGCCCACTCCGGAGCGGTCCACGACATCCGCCCGGCGCTCAACAACGGACGCTGCCGCCACAAGCGCAAGCGCCACAAGCGCCACCACCGCAAGGGCGCAGCGAAGCGCAGCTCGGTGGCGGTTGCTTCGCGGGCGGGGTAGGGAACCGCACGAAGGGCTTTGAGTGCCCGGGCGACCTCGTTGAGGGGTGGCCCGGGCCACCCCACCGGGAGCCCGACCACCGCGACCGCAGCAAAGTCGGTACCCAGAAAAACTGTTTGTTCCAGGGAGGGGAGGGATCGTGCCCAGAGGCAGGCTGACACTCATTGCATTCGCGCTCGCGCTACTGACCAGTGCGCCTGCTCACGCGGCCTCGCCGCCCGAAGTCGAAGCGCTCTGGGCCTCGGACGTCGCCGCCACATCGGCCCGCTTGCACGCCGACCTCAAACTCGACCCGACGCTGCAGACGAGCTACCACTTCAACTACATCACCGAAGCCGACTACCAGGCCAACCTGAGTGGCGGCAAAGAAGGCTTCGCGGGGGCGAAAATCCAGCCGCCCGCCGACGCCCACATCAGCTCCGGCAAAAGCCAGGAAAGCGTCGTCGTCCTGCTCTCCAACCTCTCGCCGTCGACGACCTACCGCTACCGGGTCGTCCCCAAGAACACCGCCGGAACCGCGCCGAGCCCGGTCAACACCTTCGTCACCCAGGCCAACGGCGGCGCCTTCTCGCTGCTCGACGGACGCGGCTGGGAGATGGTCTCCCCGGTCGAGAAAAACGGCGGCCAGGTCGACCCCCCCGGCGCCAACGCCGGCGGCGGCGTCCTGCAGTCGGCCGCCGACGGCCAGTCGGCCACCTTCTCCTCCACGGCCTCCTTCGCGGGCGGGGAAGGGGCGCCGCCGGCGAGCCAGTACGTCTCCGGGCGCGGTTCCTCCGGCTGGACGACGCAGAACATCACGGCGTCGCTCTTCTCGGGCTCCTACGGGACCGAAGACGAAGGAGTCCCCTACCGGGTCTTCTCCGGCGACCTGGGGCGCGGGCTGCTGCTCAACGGCCGCCGCTGCCGCAGCGCGCCGGAAGGCTGCGCGGTCGCCAACCCGGCGCTGCCGGGGTCGGGTGCGCCGACCGGCTACGAGGACTACTACCTGCGCGAAAGCGGCGGCTTCCAGGCGCTGGTCGACTCATCCGACATTCTCGCCACGGCGCTCACCCCCGAGCTCTTCGAGGTGAATCTCGCGGGCGCCACCCCCGACCTCACGCATGTTGTGCTCTCCACCTGCGCGGCGCTCAGCGCCAACGCGGTCGAAGCCCCCGCGGGCGAAGGTTGCGACTCCGGACAGCCGAACCTCTACGAGTACTCGGGCGGCGGGCTGACGCTGGTCAACATCCTGCCCAGCGAATCGCAGAGCGCGCCGGGCGCCGCGCTCGCCGCCCAGGCCGGCGCGATCTCCGCAAGCGGCGCACGCGTCTACTTCGCCGACGGCGGCAACCTCTACCTGCGCGACGGCGCGACGAGCAAGCAGGTCGACCTCTCGCTGGGTGGCGGCGGCGAATTCCAGTCCGCCTCGAGCGACGGCTCCGTCGCCTTCTTCACCAAGGCCGGCCACCTCTACCGCTATCTGGCGAGTTCGAACGCAGCCACCGACATCAGCCCCTCGGGCGGTGTCGCCGGCGTGCTCGGTGCCTCGGCGAGCGGCGGAGACATCTACTACCAGGACGCCTCCGGCCTGAAGCGTTGGCACAGCGGCGCGACGACGACCGTCATCGCGGGCGCCGAAGCAGCCTCGGCGGCGAACTTCCCCCCGTCGACGGGCGCCGCCCGGGTCTCCGCCGACGGCAACCACCTCGCCTTCCTCTCGGTCGAACCGCTGACCGGATACGACAACACCGGCCCCGGGGGGGAACCGGTGAGCGAGGTGTTCGTCTACGAAGCGTCGGGCAACAGCCTGACCTGTGCATCCTGCAACCCGACGATCGAGCGCCCGCTCGGTCCTTCGACCCTCCCCGGGGCGACCGCGAACGGTGAAGGGCCGAACGCGACGCAGCAGTACAAGCCGCGTGCGCTCTCGGCCGACGGCCGCCGACTCTTCTTCGATTCCAGGGACGCCCTCGTGCTCGCCGACACCAACAACGAGCCCGACGTCTATCAGTGGGAGGCCAACGGAGAGGGTTCCTGCGGCGATCCCGGCGGCTGCCTGAGCCTGATCTCCTCCGGCCGCGCCGAAGGAGGAGCCTTCTTCTTCGACGCCTCCAGCGAAGGCTCGGACGCCTTCTTCAGGACCGACCGCTCGCTCGTTCCGTCCGACCCAGGCTCGGTCGACCTCTACGACGCCCGCGTCGGCGGCGGCTTCCCGATTCCCGGTACGCCGTTGCCCTGCGTCGGCGACGCCTGCCAGAGCCTGCCCCCCGAACCGAGCGACCCGACGCTGAACACCCTGGTCGAAGGCTCGGGCAACCCGCCGGTTCACTTCTACGACACTAACCGCCACCGCCCGCGCTACCACCGCCTGCGCAACCACCACCACGTGCATAAGGGGCACAAGGGGCGCCGCCGCCACGGCAAGCGCGGTGGGCGCCGCCACGGCAAGCGCCACGCGCGTGCGCATCGGAGGGCACAGCGATGAGGACGAACCCGACCAGCCGACTTTCCATCGCCGTCGCCATCGCCTGCCTCGCCGTGCTCGCGCTCGCCGGCGTGGCGCGGGCCGCGGCGCCCAGCGCGACCAGCGGCACGGCGACGAACATCCAGGGGACCTCGGCGCTGCTGCGCGGCGAAGTCGGCCCCGGCGGCCAGTCGACGACCTATCGCTTCGAATACACGAGCCAGGCCGACTTCGCCGCGCACGGCTTCTCGGGCGCGGCGAGCAGCGCAAGCGAACCGGCCGGTTCGGGCAGCGAAGCGCGCCATGTCTCGGCCGCTGTCTCCGGGCTCTCGCCCAGCACCACCTACCGTTTCCGGATCGTCGCCACGAACGGCGCCGGGACGTCCCAGGGCAGCGCCGCCGAATTCACCACCACGGGCGGCTTCGGCTTCCTGCCCGGCGAAGCAGGGTTCTCGGCCTCGATCGTCGGCGAAGGCGGCGAAGGCGCAGCCGAAGCGGGCTCGCATCCGTACCAGCTCACCTACTCCTTCGCCTTTCGCCACGGTGGCGGCTTCGAAGGCGAAGAAGGCGTCGCCTTCACCGACGGCGATCTGCGCAACCTGTCCGTCGACCTGCCCGCCGGGATGATCGAAAACCCGAGCGCCCTGCCCAGGTGCTCGGCGGCCGACTTCCACACGCCGCGCTCCTCCCCCTTCGAAGCGAGCCTCGCCGGCGAGAGCTGTCCGCAGACGAGCCAGATCGGCGTCGTCCGCGTGAGCTCGAGCCTTGGCGGCGGAGCCACCCGCAGCTTCGGCCTCTTCAACCTCTCCGCGCCGCCCGGGATCCCCTCGCGGATCGGCTTCGCGCCCTTCGGCGAGCATGTCGTCTTCGACTCGGCGCTGCGCACCGACGCCGGCGGGACCTACGCGCTGGCGCTGAAGGCGTCGGACTTCCCGCAGACGCTCAACGTCAGCTCCTTCGGGATGACCGTCTGGGGCACCCCCTGGGGGGTCTCGCACAACGGCGAACGCGGCAACTGCCTGAACGAGGCCGAACCGACCTTCCCCTGGGCGAAATGCTCGGTCGGGCCGCCCACCGGCTTCAAGCCGCTCGCCTACCTGACCCTGCCGACGACCTGCGAAGGCCCGCTCCGGTTCGCCGCCCGCGCCACCTCCTGGCAGCAACCCGCGACGGTCAGCGCGCAGGCGAGCGGCCCGGCGCTCGGAGCCTGCGAAGGGCTGATCTTCGACCCGCACCCGTTTGCCCGCCTGACCGACAAAAAGGCCTCCTCGTCCTCCGGCCTCAACTTCCAGCTCTCGGCGAACAACGAAGCGCTGACGCTCCCCGGCTTCCGCATTCCCTCACAGGCCAAGAAGGTCGTCGTGACGATGCCGGACGGGGTCAACGTCAATCCCTCCGTCGGCGCCGGCCTCGGTGTCTGCGACCCGTCCGGCTACGCGGCCGAGACGGCCTTCAACGGGCAGGGGGCCGGCTGCCCCAACGCCTCGAAGATCGGCGAATTCGACGTCACCACGCCGCTCTTTGAAGAACGGCTCGAAGGGGCGATCTACCTGGCCAAGCCCCACGACAATCCCTTCGATGCCCTGCTGGCGATCTACATGGTCGCCAAGAGCCCGCAGCGCGGCATCCTGATCAAAGTTGCCGGACGTCTCGACCTCAACTCCGGCAGCGGCGAAATCACCGCGACCTTCGACGACCTGCCGGCGCTGCCCTACTCGTCCCTGGAAGCGAACTTCAGGGCCGGGCAGCGGGCGCCGCTGGTCACGCCGCCGTTCTGCGGCACCCACTACTCGAAAATCACGATGGTGCCCTGGGTCGGGCCGGCCCAGACCGCCCACGCAACCTCGGAATCGCACATCGAAGCCGGGATCGACAACGGCCCGTGTCCGGGCGGCTCGGTGCCGCCGTTCAATCCCGAAGCGGTGGCGGGCGGCGTCAACTCCAACGTCGGCTCCTACACGCCCTACTTCGTCCACCTGACGCGCAAGGACACCGAACAGGAGATCACCTCCTACTCCCTGGTGCTGCCGCGCGGGATCACCGGCAAGCTGGCCGGGATCCCGTTCTGCTCCGACGCGGCGATCGCCGCCGCCAAGAACCGCAGCGGCGCCGACGAGGTGGCGAACCCGTCCTGCCCGGCGGCCAGCCAGGTCGGCCGCACGCTGACCGGCTACGGGGTCGGCAAGGCGCTCACCTACGCGGAAGGGCGCGTCTATATGGCCGGCCCGTACCATGGGCAGCCGCTTTCGCTGGTGACCATCAACCCAGCCACCGTCGGCCCCTTCGACCTCGGGACCGTGGTCATCCGCTCGGCCTTCTCGGTCGACGAACGCACCGCCCAGCTGGCGATCGATTCCGCCGGCTCGGACCCGATCCCCCACATCCTCGGCGGCATCCCGCTGCACCTGCGTGACGTGCGCGTCTACATGGACCGCCCAGAATTCACCCGCAACCCGACCAGCTGCGAACCCTCCGAACTCGTCTCGACGTTGACCGGCTCGGGCGCCAGCTTCGAAGACTCCGGCGATGACTCCACGGCGACGGTCGGCGTGCACCG
>DATFMX010000034.1:0-8073 GCA_035266685.1 Solirubrobacterales bacterium | reverse complement strand
CCGCCTACCTGGCGATCGGCGCGACCAAGGGGCGGCGCCGCTTCGTCGTGTCGCGCGGCGTCCACCCGCACAGCCGCGAGACGCTTGCCACCTACGCGGTCGGCTTTGGCGCCGAGATCGAGGAGGTCGGTCTCGAGGATGGGCTGACCGACGCCGCGGCGCTGGCCGAGGCGGTGGATGGCGAGACCGCCGCGGTGATCCTGCAGAGCCCCAACTTCCTCGGCTCGATCGAGGACGTCGAGGCGCTCGGCGCCGCCGCCAAGCAGCACGGCGCGCTGCTCGTCGTCGCCGTCGACCCGATGACCCTCGGCGTGCTGCGTCCGCCGGGCGAGTGCGGCGCCGACATCGCGCTCGGCGAGGGCCAGCCGCTCGGCAACCGGCTTGACTTCGGCGGGCCGTCGTTCGGCTTCTTCTGCGGCAGCGAGGAGCTGATCCGCAAGATGCCAGGCCGGATCGCCGGCGAAACCGACGACGTCGACGGGCGCCGCGGATTCGTCCTCGCCCTGCAGACGCGCGAGCAGCACATCCGCCGCGAGAAGGCGACGCACAACATCTGCACCGCACAGGCGCTGAACGCCCTGGCGGCGACGATCCACCTCGCCTGGCTCGGCCGCGAGGGCTACCGCGAGCTGGGCGAGCTGCTGGTGCGTCGCACCGCCTACGCCCGCGAGCGGCTCAGCGCCGTGCCCGGGGTCGAGCTGCTGCACGAGGCGCCGGTCGCGCGCGAGTTCGCCGTGCGGCTCGACGCACCGGTGGAGACCGTGCTCGAGCGCTGCGCCGAGCGCGGCATCGCGGCCGGCTACCCGCTCGGCCGCGAGTACCCCGAGCACGAGGACGGCCTGCTCGTGGCGATCACCGAGCGCCGCACGCGGGCGCAGATCGACGACCTGGCGGAGGCGCTGGGCGCCGCGGTCGCCGCCGAGGCGGTGGCGGTGTGAACCAGCAGGACGAACAGGTGCTGACGATCTTCGAGCGCTCCAAGCCCGGCCGCCGCGCCGCGGTCCTGCCGGACGCCGAAGTCCCCGAGCCGCCGCTCGAGCAGCTGATCCCGGCGAAGCTGCTGCGGGAGGAGCCGCCGCGCCTGCCCGAGGTCGCCGAGCCGGAGATCGTCCGCCACTACAACCGGCTCTCGCGTCGCAACTTCGACCTCGACACGGGCTTCTACCCGCTCGGCTCCTGCACGATGAAGCACAACCCGCGGCTCAACGAGCGGGTCGCGGCGCTGCCCGGCCACGCCCGCCTGCACCCGGCGCAGCAGCCGAAGCGCGCCCAGGGGGCGCTGGAGCTGATGTGGCTGCTGCAGGAGTCGCTGGCGGAGATCTGCGGCCTGCCGCATGTCAGCCTGCAGCCCTCGGCGGGGTCGCACGGCGAGCTCGCCGGCCTGCTGCTCACTCGCGCCTTCCACGCCGACCGCGGCGAAGCGCGGACCAAGGTGCTGGCGCCCGACACGTCGCACGGGACCAACCCGGCCTCGGTGACGATGGCGGGGTACGAGATCGTCAAAGTCGCGACCGACGAGCGCGGCGGGGTCGAGATGGACGACCTGCGGGCGAAGGTCGACGACGAGGTCGCCTGCCTGATGCTGACCAACCCCAACACGCTCGGCCTGTTCGACGAAAACATCGCCGAGATCGCCGGCCTGATCCACGAGGCGGGGGGGACGCTGTACTACGACGGCGCCAACCTCAACGCGGTGATGGGCCACTCGCGCCCCGGCGACATGGGTTTCGACATCGTCCATGTCAACCTGCACAAGTCGTTCAGCCAGCCGCACGGCGGCGGCGGCCCGGGGGCGGGGCCGATAGCGGTCTCGGAGCGGATCGAGCCCTTCCTGCCGCGGCCTCAGGTGGTGCGGCGCGAGAGTGGCAACGGCAGCGGCCCGACCTATGACCTCGACTACGATCGGCCCAAGTCGATCGGCCGTCTGCGCGGCTTCCAGGGCAACTTCGGCGTCTTCGTCCGCTCCTACGCATACATCCTCAGCCTCGGCGCCGACGGCCTGGCCGAGGCCTCGGAGACGGCGGTGCTGAACGCCAACTACCTCAAGGCGCGCCTGGCGGAGGGCCGCGCCGGCAAGCACACCCCGATCGCCTTCGACCGCCACTGCATGCACGAGTTCGTCCTCTCCGGCAAGCCGATGAAGAAGGAGCTCGGCATCGCCACCCTCGACCTCGCCAAGCGCCTCCTGGATTTCGGCTTCCACCCCCCGACCGTCTACTTCCCCCTCCTCGTAGACGAGGCCCTGATGGTCGAGCCGACGGAGACCGAGACCAAGGAGTCCCTAGACGCCTTCGCCGAGGCAATAGACCAAATCCTCACCGAGGCCGAAGCGGACCCCGACAAGGCCAAAAGCGCCCCCTACACGACCCCGGTCCGCCGCCTCGACGAGGTCAAGGCGACCCGCAAGCCAGTCGTGCGCCAGCCGCTCAGCTGACTCTCATACGGATTTTCCGTACGAACTCGCACGGATCTTCCGTGCCGCTGCCACGTAGACAACGTGGTTCCTTGCACGCTGGCAGCGTAGGAAGCGCCACGCCGACAGCGATCTCTCGCTCCACATGCATGACAGCTATGCAGAGAACCAAGTCGGGCAGAAACAGCTGGCGTTTCGATTCAGGCCGGCCGCGTGCCTGCTCACGCTTGAGGTAATCTTTTGGCTGATTGATTTGGCATCGAAGGCGTAGGATGGATCTTGCGATGACGAAGAAGCCCAAGCCCATACGGCCCAGCCCGATGCAGCCGGTCGAAGCGCGGCCTTAGAGTTCCGGAAGCTCTTGTTCCAGCTCCAGCACAGGGGCGAAGAGGTCGCCGTGTTGCTCTAGTCGCTCCAGGACTTCGCCGGCTTCGAAGACGAGGGAGTCGGCGTCGTCTTTCTCCGCGGCGTGAGTCACCTCGTCCCAGGTCACCGGGGTCGAGGCGGTGGGGTGCTCGCGGGCGCGTAGGGAGTAGACGGAGATCGTCGTCTTGCGTTGGTGGTTTTGGGACCAGTCGACGAAGACCTTGCCCTCGCGTTCTTCCTTTTTCATCTTCGAGACGACCTGGTCGGGGGTTTGTTTCTCGAGCAGCTGGGCGATTGCTTTGGCGAAGGGTTTGGTGATCTCGTACGAGGTGTTCTTGTTGTTCAGCGGCACGTATACCTGGAGGCCCTTGGAGCCCGAGGTCTTGGGGAAGCTCTGGAGGCCGAAGTGGTCGAACATCTCCTTCAGCCGCAGGCCGACGCGGCAGCACTCGACTATGTCGGCGGGAGGGCCGGGGTCGAGGTCGAAGGCCAGCACCGTGGGGCGTTTCGGCGCCCGTGAGAGCGAGAGCGAGGGGTGCAGCTCGATCGCCGCCAGCTGCGCCATCCAGATCAGCGTCGGCAGGCTGTCGCAGACGCAGAAGTCGATCTTGCCGGCGTGCGGGCCGGCTTCGACCCGCGCCGTTTTCACCCATTTCGGCCGGTGCTTGGGGCAGCGCTTCTCGAAGAACGCGGCGTCGAGATCGTCGACTCCTTCGGGGAAGCGGCGCAGGGTCACCGCGCGCCCGCTCAGATGGGGGACGATCGCGCCCGCCACCTTGGCGTAGTAGTCGACCACCTCGCCCTTGCTGAATCCCGCCTCGGGGTAGAGCACCTTGTCGAGGTTGGTGAGCTTCAGCTCCCGGCCGTCGACTTCGGTCCTTATTTCTTTGCCTTGGCGCGCGATTTCTTCGCGGGTTTCTTCGGCGGTTTTCTCTTCGCCGGCCTTCTCTTCTCCTTGACCGCGGCGATGCTCTCCTCAAGCGCGCTCATCAGGTCGGGGGCGGCGGTCGGCTTCGGCGCCTCGGTCTCCGGCGCCTCCAGCACCTCCTTGCCCTCGGCCTTGCGTTCGATCAGCGCCAGCAGCTGCTCGCGGTACTCGTCGCTGTAGGCGGCCGGGTCGAACTCCGTGGTCAGCGACTCGATCAGCTGCTCGGCCATCTCGACCTCCTTCTTCGCCACCTTCTGCCCGCCCTGCGGCAGCACATCCTCGAGCTCGGACGGCGCGACGACCTCGTCGGCGAAGCGCATCGTGGTCAGCGTCAGCACGCCGTCGCCGGGGCGCAGCGCCGCCAGGTGCTCCTTGTTGCGGAAGACGAAGCGGGCGATCGCCACCTTGCCCGACTCCTGCATCGCCCGGGCGAGCAGCGAGTACGCTTTCTCGGCGCCCTCGGCCGGGCCCAGGTAGTAGGGGCTGTCGAAGTAGATCGGGTCGATCTGGTCGAGGTCGACGAAGTCCTGCACCTCGATCGCCCGCGTCTTCTCCGGCGCCAGCGCCTCCAACTCGTCCTTGCTCAGCGGCACGTAGCGGTCGGCGGTGATCTCGAAGGCTTTGACGATCTCGCCGTAGGGGACCTCCTCGTCGGTGCCCTCGGCGATGCGGCGGTTGCGGATGCGGGCGCCGTCGGACTCTCGTATCTGGCGCAGCGCGATGTCGCGCCGCGCCACGGCGCTGTAGAGGCGCACGGGCACGTTGAGCAGCCCGAAGCTGATCGTGCCGGTCCAGATCGCTCTCGCCATCAGCGCATCACCTACCCGGATTCTGGCAGCGATTCACCGCTCCGCGCCACAGCCGGCGGTGCGCGAGAGGCTTCTTGCGAGGGGTGCGGGATCATGCTCGGGTGCTGTTCGAGCTACGCGACGTCAGCCTCACCCGCGGCGAGCGCCGCGTGCTCGACTCGATCGACGCCGAGATCGAGCCGGGGGCGACGGCGATCGTCGGCCCCTCGGGCGCCGGCAAGTCGACCCTGCTGCGCCTGCTCAACCGGCTGTCGGACCCCGAGAGCGGCACGATCGCCTACCGTGGCCGGCCGCTCGACTCCTACGACCCGCTGGCGCTGCGGCGCGAGGTCTCGCTGGTCCCACAGCTTCCGGCGCTGCTGCCTGGCACCGTCGAGTCGAACCTGGCTTACGCGGCGAAGCTCGCCGGCAAGCAGCTCGACACCGCGGAGTGCCTGCGCCGCGCCGGCCTCGCCGCCGAGTTCGCCGAGCGCGATGTGAGCAGGCTCTCGGTCGGCGAGCAGCAGCGGGCGATGCTGGCGCGGGCCCTCGCTCAGCAGCCGGGCGTCCTGCTCCTCGATGAGCCGACCTCGGCCCTCGACAGCGAGGCGCGCGACGCGATCGAGGCGACGCTGCGCCGGCTGCGCGCCGAGCTCGATCTGTCCCTGGTCGTCGTCACCCACGACCCCGAGCAGGCGCGCCGGCTCGCCGACCGCGCCGTGCGCCTGCGCGACGGCCGGGCGGTCGCCAGCGGCACGCCCGCGGAGGCGCTCGCCTGAGATGAGCACCTCGATCCACCTCTCGCTCGGCCAGGTCGCGGCATCGCTGGCGCTGGTCGCCCTCGCGGCGGCGATCTCCTTCTGGCGCCGCACCGACCTCGAGCGCGACATCGTCGTCGCCGCCGTCCGCTCGTTCATCCAGCTGACCGCGATCGGCTACGCGATCAAGCTGATCTTCGAAGCCGACACGATCTGGCTGGTCCTGGCGCTGCTCACCGTGATGGTCGTCTTCGGCGCCTTCACCGCGCGCAGCCGGGCGAAGAAGGTCCCGGGCGCCTTCTGGCCGCTCTTGATCGGGCTGACGATCGCCGCCGCGACGACTCTCGGCCTGGTCGTCGCGCTCGGCATCTTCGACCCGACGCCGCGCTACCTGGTCCCGGTCGGCGGCATGGTGATCGGCAACGCGATGACCGCCTCGGCGGTGGCGCTCAACCGGCTCGGCGACGAGGTGAGCGAGTCGCGCGCCGCGATCGAGGCGACGCTGGCGCTGGGGGCGACCGCGCGCGAAGCCGCTGAGCCCTTCGTCCGCCGCGCCCTGCGCTCGGGCACGATCACGCTCGTCGACTCGACCAAGACCACCGGCCTGATCTTCTTCCCCGGGACGATGGTCGGCATGCTGCTCGCCGGCGCCGAACCGACCGACGCCGTCCGCCTGCAGCTGATCCTGCTCTACGCGCTGCTCGGCAGCGTCGCGATCTCCGCTCTCGTCGCCACCGGCTTGGCGTACCGCAACTTCTTCACCCCGGCGGCGCAGTTGCGGGAGCCCACCCCCTGAGCGCGGTCGAGGTTTGAGTCGCATAGCGGTCGAAAGCTCGACCGCGGGTCGGGTGGGTCCTACACTCGTCGCGTGTCCCGTGCGCAGCGACTGACGCTCGTCGCGACGATCCTCGGCTCGACGGTCGTCTTCCTCGACTCGACGGTGGTCAACGTGGCGCTGCCGGCGATCGCCGACGGTCTCGACGCAGGGTTGGCCGGGCAGCAGTGGGTGGTCGAGGCCTACATGCTGACGCTGGTCGCGCTGCTCCTGGTCGGCGGCTCGCTCGGCGACCAGTTCGGGCGGCGGCGCGTCTTCATCATCGGCCTGATCGCCTTCGGCGCCTGCTCGGTCCTCTGCGCCGTGGCGCCCAACGTCCAGCTGCTCGTCGCCGCGCGCGCCCTGCAGGGGATCGCCGGGGCGTTGCTCGTTCCCGGCTCACTGGCGATCGTCGCCGCGACCTTCGAGGGGCCGGCGCGCGGGCAGGCGGTCGGCACCTGGACCGCCTGGACCGGGATCGCGACGGTGCTCGGGCCTGCCGGCGGCGGCTTCCTGGTCGAAGCGCTCTCCTGGCGGGCGATCTTCTGGGTCAACATCCCGCTGATCGCGGCGACGGTGGCGCTGACCCTGCACTCGGTCAAGGAGACGCGCGACATGGAGGCCTTCCGCGGCGTCGACTGGCTCGGCATCGCGCTCTCCGCGGCCGGCCTCGGCGGCCCGGTCTTCGCGCTGATCGAGCAGCCGAACTACGGCTGGGGCAGCCCCGTCGTCTGGGCGCCGATGATCGCCGGGGTGGCCTGCTTCGCGCTTTTCGTCGTCCACGAGGCGCGCGCCCGCCACCCGATGCTCGAGCTCTCGCTGTTTCGCATCCGCAACTTCCGCGTCGCCAACCTGACCACGCTCGCCGCCTACGCGGGGCTGATCGGCGGCCTCTTCTTCGTCGGCCTCTTCCTCCAGCAGGTCGCCGGCTACACGCCGATCGAGGCGGGGCTGGCGACGACGCCGGTCTCGCTGATCCTCTTCTTCCTCTCGCCGCGCTGGGGACGGCTCGCCTCGGGCACCGGGCCGCGCCTGCCGATGAGCGCCGGGCCGATCGTCGGCGGCATCGGCCTGCTGCTGCTGATGCGGGTCGGCCCCGACGCGAACTACCTCGCCGATGTGCTGCCCGCCGTGATCGTCTTCGGCCTCGGCCTCTCGGCGACGGTCGCGCCGCTGACCGCGACGGTGCTCGACTCGGTCGAGGAGCGCCATGTCGGCATCGCCTCCGGGGTCAGCAACGGCGTCTCCCGGGTCGCCGGTCTGCTCTCTGTCGCCGTGCTCGGCGCGGTGATCGCGGCGAAGTTCGACGCCAGCGTAGGCCGCGAAGTCGCCAACGGCCCGCTGACCGCCGGAGCCCCCGACGCCTCGGCCGCGGCCTTCCACCTCGGCATGCTGATCGCCGGCCTGCTGATGATCGCCGGCGGCATCTTCGCCGGCTTCGGAATCGAGAACCCTCCCCGAGAAATTGAAGCTATTCCCACTCGTGGTGCTGCCCCGGCCGGCGAGTGCGGCCACAGCCCCGATTGCGATGCCTCCCAACTCGACTCGCCACCTGTGGCAGCCGAGCCCGCCTGAGACAGGGCCGGGTGCCCCTCGAACCGGCGGATACTCAAAAACGCGATCTAATTAGATCGCGTTTTGTCGGGGCGAGGGGCGCCCGGCCCCTGTCCCCCGAATAGGCTGCAACCTGTGAGCAGCCCAGTCATCTTTTCGGGAATTCAGCCGACCGGCCGCAAGCACCTAGGCAACTTCATCGGCGCGATCCGCCAGTACGTCGAGGGGCAGGAGCGCGGCGAGCCGGCGATCTTCTGCATCGTCGACCTGCACGCGCTCTCGGTCGCCTACGACCCGGTCGAGTTGCGCGAGCTCGTCTACGACACGACCGCGATCCTGCTCGCCGCCGGCCTCGACCCGGAGCGCTGCATCCTCTTCCGCCAGTCCGACGTCCGCGAGCACGCCGAGCTGACCTGGATGCTCTCCGCGGTCACCTCGCACGGCGACCTCAA
>DATFMX010000033.1:0-17117 GCA_035266685.1 Solirubrobacterales bacterium | reverse complement strand
CGATGGACAGCGCCATGCGCCGCCGAACTGGGACCACTTTGGCCACCAGATGTCCCGCCAAGCTAGCGAGTGCCGCAACCCTTGAGCTCAGGCACTGCCCGTTTATCCTGGTGTGAATTGCGTGGGCTAGGGTCGTGCGGGAGAACGGTGGTAGCCCGAACGGGCCCGCCCAACGACAACAAGCGGCTTCGCTGCTAGAACGGGATGACGAATATGGAGACCCTGATCGCTTTCCACGAGGTAGAGGACGTCGACCACTGGCTCGCTTCTCCGAAACGGGAGGAACTCCTGAAGCCGCTCGGAGGCACGGTTCGCACCTTCAAGGACCCGGCGGGCTCAAACCGGGTCGGGGTGATCTTCGAGGTCCCCGGCAGGGCCAAGCTTGAGCAGGTGCTCGAGAGCGAGGCGGCGGCAGAGGCGATGAAATTCGACGGCGTCCGGCCCGAGACGATCCTGATGCTCGTTGAGGGCTAGCGAGACAAAGCCTCTCTCCCGCACGGGGCTACGTAGGTGGTAGTAGTCATGTAACGGACATATACCCGGACTTCGTCGCTGTGCCGGCCTGCCAGTTGGCGGCGTGCCGTCGCTTTGCCCCGCATCAACTCCGCCACGCCCACGCGGTCGAGATGGCGTCCCTCTGAATGCTGCCCTCGCTGGCGCCCTCCCCGTCAGGTTGGGATAGTTGTACTCGCCATCTGCCGGGCAGCTATTCGCCATTTGCCTCGATCCATCGATGCCTCCGACGGCCGACATGTTCGTCCGCTGGACTCCGCAGACGACAGCCTGCGGTCACTTTACCCCAGCAGTTCGATGTCGCTGATCTCTATCTGGTAGCGGCCTTCCTGGTCGCGGGCGGGGGAGGCCTTGGTGAACCAGAGTAGGAAGTAGGTGGAGGGCTCGTGGACCTGGAGGGGGATTTCCTGGGTGCTGCCGGCGTTCTCGACTTCGCCCACCGGTTCGTCCCAGCCGCTGATATCCGAGGGGGGGCCGGCGGGGGCGGCGAAGACCTGGGCGTTCCAGCCGGGGGTGGGGGTGCGAACGATCATCTTGCGCGGGATTGCGGGTGAGCTGGTCGTGACGTAGATGCCGACGCCCGGGTCGGGGCCGGTCTTCGTGCCGGCGAAGGTTTCGGAGTCGTAGTGCTCGGTTTCCCAGGCGGTGCCGGTCGGGTCGCCGTCGGTCGCCAGTTCGACCTTGCTGCCGATCTCTTCGCCGTCCCCCTCCGGGTCGTAGTCGGTGGCGCCGCTGATCGTCACGCTGCCGCCCTTGCCCTGGTTCGCCCCGCCCCCGCCGACGCCGCCGCTGGAGATCAGTTGCACGGCGAGGAGCGCGCCCCCGCCCACCAGCAGCAGGATCGCGATCGCCGCCCACGACCAGCGAGCGCGGCCCGAGAGCTTGCGCTGCGGCGGCGGCACCGCGTCGAGCACGCTGGTCGCCTCGCCGGTGGTCGAGCCCGCCCGCGCCGCCTCGACCTCGAGCGCCGTCTCCAGATCGTCGATCATCTCGGCGACGCTCTGGTAGCGCTCCTCCGGGTTCTTGGCCGTTGCCCGCTCGACCACCAGGGCGACCGCCGCCGAGCACTCGGGCCGCCGCCGCTGCACATCGGGCAGTTCCTCGTTGACATGTTTCATCGCCACGCCGACCTGGCTCTCGGCGTGGAAGGGGACCTGGCCGATCAGCATCTCGTAGAGCACGACGCCGAGCGAGTAGATGTCTGAGCGCGGGTCGACGTCCTTGCCCATCGCCTGCTCGGGGGCGACGTAGTCGGTCGTGCCGAGCACCCGGCCGGTCGCCGTGACCCCGTCCTGTTCGAGCTGGCGCGAGATCCCGAAGTCGGTCAGCTTCGCCCGCCCCTCCTCGTCGATCAGCACGTTCTGCGGCTTGATGTCGCGGTGGACCATGTTGCGCCCGTGGGCGACGCTGAGCCCGCGCGCGACCTCGATCGCGTAGGCGATCGCCTCCTGCGTGTCGAGCGCGCCGACCCGGCCGATGCGCTGCTTCAGCGTCTCGCCCTTGACGTACTCGAAGACGATGTAGGGGTGGCCGCCGTCCTCGCCGGCGTCGATCACGGCGACGACGTTGGGGTGGGTCAGCTTGGCGACCGCGCGCGCCTCCTGGCGGAAACGCTGCAGCTGGTCCTCCTGCTCGGACATCTCGCGGTGCATCACCTTGACCGCGACCGGCCGGTCGAGCGTCTCGTCGCGCGCCAGGTAGACGGTCGACATCCCGCCGCTGCCCAGCTTCGCCTCCAGCCGGTAGCGGCCGGAGAGCACGGTTCCGATCATCGAGCTGGAGGGGCTGGCGCTCATCTAGGTGCGGTCATTGTCGAGCACGCTGCCGATGGCCGTTCTCTACCAGGCCGCCAGGAGCTCGTCGGGGCCGAACCTTGCATCCGCGTCGAGGCCCTTGGCGAAGCCGCTGCGGCTGACGGCGACGAGCTTGGCGCCCTCGGCGCCGGGCACTTCCGCTCGGGCGGTTGCCAGCCCGTGGAGATCGTTGGTCGAGAAGTGCCCCCGGTCACGCCACTTGATCGAGCCGACGAATCCGATTCGGGTCGGCGCCGGGCGGTCGCCGCCGACGAGGTCGACCTCTACGGAGTGGTCGCGTCGCCACCATCCACCCACGTGGCGCGCCCCGCCGAGGCGTTCGGCGGTCCCGGGATCATCGAGGAGCCGCTCCAGCGCCGTTCGCACCAGCGGCTCGATCGCCCGCCCGCGGTATGTGGCCCAGTCGCGCTCGATCCGGTCAATGACGAGATCCGACCTTCCCCGAGAGATCTCGTCCAGGTGAGGGCCGACGAAGCGGAGCCAGAAGCGAAGGTAGGGGTCGGCCACGGCGTATCGTGGCGCCTTCTTGCCGAGGGGAACTGCGTACGGAAGGTCTCTCGAAACCAGGATCTTCTTTTCGACCAGGACCTCGAGGGCCTCGTTGAGAGTGTTTCCTTTGACTCCACTGCGAGCCTGGATGCGGCTGTAGGCACTCTCTCCGTGGCCGATCGCCTCGACGACGTCTCTGACTTGTAGCTCGCGTGGAAACTCCGAGAGCAGGATCTGCAGCGCCGTGGCGGCCAGCGGCGTCCGATCGTCAGCGAGCGCTTTTCGCAGAAACGCCTTCCGGCCGACGCCCCTCGTCCATGAAGACGCCAGCAGCGGAAAGCCCCCGACGATCAGATAGCGGTCGAATGCGGACGAAGCGTCGGGAGCCTCGGTGAGGTTGGCCACCTCGGCAGGGTTCAAGGGCGCCACACGGCGCTCCAGCGTGGGCCGTCCATGCAGCGGCGAGCGCTCGGCGAGGAGGCTCTCCATCATCCGCACATCGGAGCCGACGCAGATCAGAAGCACCGGTACGTCCTCGAGCACCCGATCCCAGGCCTCCTGGAGATCTGCCGTAAACCCGTTATCGCGCTCGGCCAGGTAGGGCAGCTCGTCAACCACGAGGATCGCGGGCTGTGCGGGGGCGACCCCCTGCACGGCTGCTCTGATGGCGGTGCGCCAGGAGTCGTATGAAGCTCCCGCAAAGGCCGGTGCGGCGGGAAGAGACGATTGAGCTACCGCATCGGCGAACGCCGCAATCGCCTCGCGCATGTCGCGGCGAGGTGCCTGGTAGAAGGCGTAGGGAGCGCCCGCCCGATCGCAGAGCTCTTGAACGAGTCGCGACTTTCCGACTCGTCTGCGACCGCGAAGCCAGGCGAATCGGCCTGCGCCGCTCTCCTTGACCAGATCGAACTCCGCCTCCAGGGCTGCAAGCTCCGCGTCACGCCCGATGAATGGCATCAGGGAACCCTAGCAAACTAGACACTACCTAACTAGTGGCTAGTCAACTAGTGTTTGCCTGGCACGCCCGATCCGCTGAGCGCCCGCATAGTGCCCCTGCAGCAGCCCCACCGCCGCCTTCTCGTCGCCCGCCGCGACCACGCAGCAGAATCCGCAGCCCATGTTGAAGACCTCGTGCATCTCCTCGTCGGATACCCCGGCGCGCTCCTGGATCAGGCTGAAGATCGGCGGGACGGGGAGGGGGGCGTCGACCTCGTAGGCGACGTCGGCGGCGAGGCGGTCGAGGTTCTTCAGGCCGCCGGAGGTGATGTGGGCGAGGCCGCGCACATCGACCTCGGAGCGCAGCAGCTCGAGCACCGGCTTGACGTAGATCTCGGTCGGCTCGAGCAGGACGTCGCCGAGCGGGCGGCCGAGGCGGCCCTCCGGGTCCTCGTCGAGCGGTAGGCCGTCGAGCGCGCGGCGGGCGAGCGTGTAGCCGTTGGAGTGGAGGCCGGAGGAGGGCAGGCCGACGATCGCGTCGCCCGGCTCGACCGCCGAGCCGTCGACGATCGCGTCGAGCGCCACCGTGCCGAAGCAGGCGCCGGCGACGTCGAAGCCGCGCACCATGTCGCCGAGCTGGGCCAGCTCGCCGCCGGGAATCTCGATCCCGGCCAATTCCGCGCCGCGCGCCAGGCCGACGCCGATCCGCTCGCAGACCTCGGGGTCGGCGCGCTCGATCGCGATGTAGTCGAGCATCGCCAGCGGCTCGGCGCCGACGCAGATCACATCGTTGACGTTCATCGCCACGCAGTCGATCCCGACCGTGTCGAAGCGCCCGAGCTGCTCGGCGACCAGCAGCTTGGTGCCGACGCCGTCGGTCGAGAGCGCGATCCCCAGCCGCTCGTCGATCCGGATCACGCTCGCGTAGTGGCCCGGCAGCGGCACCTGGCGCGACGGCCGCCCCAGCTCGATCGCCCCCAGCGCCCGCACCAGCCCGGCCACCGCGGAGTCCGCCGCCCCCTGGTCGACCCCGGCCTGCGCGTAGGCGTCTTCGCTCACGCCGGCGATTCTTTCAGGCGGGTCGGTAGGTCTGATGCGGGCTCGAAGATGTATTCGCGGCCGACCCTTCGGCGGATGAGCAGCCCCCGGTCGGCGAGGCGCGAGAGGTCCGAGCGAGCGGTCTCGTGAGTGACTCGGCTGGCCTCCGCATGGCCGCCGAAGGAGAAGGAGCTATCCGGATGCCGGAGCGCGTCCGAGAGCAGGGCGAGCTGACGGTGGTTGAAGTCGTCGGTGTCGTGGATCAGCTCCTCGATCTCCCGCACTTCGCCGATCTTCCGACGCAGGTAGCTGTGCAGATCGTCGATCGCACGCTCGATCGTCCGCATCTGGTGCAGGAGGAAGTAGGTCGTGTCGCCCTCGTCGGTCTCGGTCTCGAGAAAGGCTCGTTCGTACTGCGCCGGCGCTTCGCGCAGGATCTTTGAGATCGGCAGGTACTCGACCAGCCAGTAGCCCTGCTTGCGCATCGACCAGAAGAAGAGAATCCGCGCCGTCCGCCCGTTGCCGTCCTCGAACGGATGGTCGTAGGCGAGGGTGAAGTGCAGAAGGATCGCCCGGATCACCGGATGCACGAACCGCTCGCTCGTCTCGTCTTCGTTGGCGAAGTCGCAAAGGCGACGAAGGCGCTCGGGAAGCTCCTCGGCCGACGGCGGCCGATGGATGCGCCGACCGTCGTCGCGATCGTAGACGGCCACTCGCTCTTCGTCGGGACGTTGCAGCCTGCCTGCCGCGAGAGGGTCCTTCAGGGTGCCGTCGGTGACGATGCGATGAAGCTCGAGCACCGCCTCCGGGCTCAGCTCCGAGCCGAGCTCCGCGTGCATGAACTGAAGCGCCCGGTAGTTGTTGAGAATCATCCGCTCGCTGCGGTCTCTCGGCTCACGGCCGCTGCGCAGCAGGTCTTTGGCGACGCGTCTCGAGGTGGTCGCGCCCTCGAGCTGACTCGAGCGGATCGCCTCCTCCATAAGCGAATTGACCAGATAGCGCTCGCCGGCCTGACGGTCCGAGGTGACCACCTCCTCCATCGCGACCTCGCCTCCGCAGCGTTGATCGACATGGTGGAGGCTGCGTAGGAGCGAGTCCGGCAGGTTGTATGCGAACGGCTCTGCGTTCTTGTCGAGCAGCGGCAGCTGCCGCATGTTCGGCCGCCGCTCGACCTTCTTGACCCTCCACCACCACTCTTCCGCGGTCAGGCCGCCGGGGGGCTCGAGGTGACGGAGGTTGTCCCAGTGGAGATAGCGCTCCACCGAGCGGGGATCTCTAGCGCAGTTCAGGACATCGACCAGCCGCTCTCTGTCGATCAGCTCGAAAAGGCCGCTGGTCGTTGGGGGGGCCTCTACGTACATCTCCAAATCCAAATCTGTCCAAATCTGTCCAAGGATTTGGAAGTGTATCCAAATTAAGCAGATTTTTGGATAGAGCTACCGCGCCGCAGTTTTGCCAGCACCGTGGCCGCCAACCCGGCCCGGTACGCGGCATACGGCCACAGCGCCCGGTCGCGCTCGACCAGGCGGATCAGGCGTTGGGAGGCGAGGGTCGAGGCGAAGGAGGCGGCGACGCCGATCGCCAGCGAGCGGCGCAGGCCCGGCGGCGCGCCGCGGCGGCGCAGGCGCTCGCCCTTGAGAACCGTTGCGCCGACGATGATCGGCAGGGCGATCGTGCGCGAGAGCAGATTGGCCTGGTCGCGCGAGAAGCGGCGCCAGCGGGCGGCAGCCAGGGTGACGCCGTTGCGCGAGACGCCGGGCGCCAGCGCCGCCGCCTGGGCGATGCCGAGCGCCAGCCCGTCGGCCGGGGTCGCGTCGCCGCGCCCGCGCTGCTGCGGCCGGGTGTCGGCGATCAGCATCGCCGCCGCCCCGGCGAGCAGCCCGATCGCGGTCGCCTTCGGCCCACCGAGCCGCTGCTCGATCGGCCGCTCCAGCGTGTAGCCGACCAGCGCCGCCGGCAGGAAGGAGAGCCCGAGCGTCAGCGCCCGCCGGCCGTCGAAGGAGCGCAGCTCCTCGACGATCATCCGCCGCTGGCCGATCAGCAGCGCCGCCGCCGCGCCGCCGTGGACCGCGACCTCGAAGCTCTTGCGCACCTCCGGGTCCAGCCGCTCCCAGTCCCAGCCCGCGAGCCAGGGAATGAGGACGATGTGGGCGGAGGAGGAGACCGGCAGCAGCTCGGCCGGGCCCTGGACTATCCCCAGCGCCAGCGCCCGCCGCGCCGGGATCACGCCGTCGCCGGCTTGCGCCGTCGCCGGATCACCAGGTAGATGACGCCGCCGACGATCGCCGCGAGGACGACGTAGTCGAGGTAGCCGAGGTTGTGGCGCCAGTGCTCCCAGTTGTCGCCGACGCTGCGGCCGACCAGCGCCAGCATCAGCACCCAGGGGATCGAACCCGCCAGGGTGAAAACGGTGAAGCGCCAGAACGGCATCTTCGCCACGCCCGCGGGCAGCGAGATGAAGGTGCGGATGATCGGCAGCATGCGGGTGAAGAAGACGGTGGCGTCGCCGTAGCGCTTGAACCAGTCGTCGGCCCATTTGAGGTGCTTGGGGCTGATGTGGATCAGCCGGTTGCGTTCGAGCAGATCGAGCCGCGCGAAGTAGCCGACGCCGTAGGCGATCCAGGAGCCGGTCAGGTTGCCGAGCACCCCCGCGGCGACGACGCCGAACAGGGTCAGTTCGCCTTTCGAGACGCTGAAGCCGGCAAACAGCATGATCGCCTCGCTCGGCACCGGGATGCAGGCCGACTCGAGCACCATCAGCAGGTAGACGGCGACGACCCCCGCCGAGCCGATGAATTCGGTGGCGACGTCGACGATCGGTTCGACGACCTTGTCGGAGATGCTGGCGAGAAAGAGAATCGGCATGCGCGAAGCGGAGATTCTAGGGAGCGCGGCCAACAGCAACTAAACTCGCTCGTTCCGATGGGTCGCTTGAACCACCCGGTCTACCGCAACAGGGTCCTGCAGGCGGCGGCCGACGCGCTGCTCGTCGCGCTCGCCTTCTACTGCGCTTTCCGCCTGCGCTTTCTCGACGAAGGCGTGCCGCACCGCTACACGGTGCTGTTCTTCCAGTCGGTCGCCTTCGTCGTCGCGATCAAGGTCGCGGTCTTCGCCGCCTTCGGCCTCTACCAGAAGTGGTGGCGCTACGTCAGTGGCCGCGACTTCCTGACGATCGTCCGCGCCGTCGCCGTCGCCAGCGCCCTGCTGATCGTCGTCTTCACCGTGCTCAAGCCGTTCCACCACGCGGTGCCGCGCGCGGTCGCGGTGATGGACTTCATGCTCACCCTCTTCTTCATCGCCGGCGCGCGCCTCGCGGTGCGGCTGATCGTCGAGCGGCCCAGCCACGGGCACCGCCTGCCCAAGCACGAGGTGCTCGTCGTCGGCGCCGGCTCGGGCGGGCAGATGGTCGTCCGCGAGATGCACCTCAACCCCAACCTCGGCGCCACCGCGATCGGCTTCGTCGACGACGACGCGCGCAAACGGGGGATGCGGATGCTCGGGCTCAAGGTGCTGGGGACGACGGCCGAGATCGAGACGATCCTCGACGAGACCGAGCCCGACGAGGTGGTGATCGCGATCCCCTCGGCGCCGGGGACGCTGCGGGGCAAGGTCGTCGCCGCCTGCCGCGAGCGCGAGGTCCGCGTGCGCACCCTGCCGACCGTGTTCGAGCTGCTGCGCGGCGGCGTGCAGCTCAGCAAGCAGCTGCGCGAGGTGCAGGTCGAGGATGTGCTCGGCCGCGACCCGATCGTCGTCGAGCTCGACCGCGTCGGCGCCTACCTGCGCGACCGCATCGTCCTCGTCACCGGCGCCGGCGGCTCGATCGGCTCCGAGCTCTGCCGCCAGATCGCCCGCGTCGGCCCGCGCCTGCTGGTGATGCTCGACCACGCCGAGGACAACCTGTTCGAAGTCGAGCGCGAGATGACCGAGGAGCGCCACTTCTCCAACGTCGAGGCGGTGCTCGCCGACTGCAAGGAGCCGCACCGGATGCTGGAGACGATGCAGCGCTTCAAGCCCAGCGTCGTCTTCCATGCCGCCGCCTACAAGCACGTGCCGCTGATGGAGGCCAACCCGCTGGAGGCGGTGCGCAACAACGCGATCGCCACGCGGATCACCGCCGAGACCGCCGCCGCCTCCGAAGTCGAGCGCTTCGTCCTGATCTCGACCGACAAGGCGGTCAACCCGAAGACGGTGATGGGCGCCTCGAAGGCGATGGCCGAGTGGATCGTCGAGGCGGCGGGGCACAAGCACCCGGGGACGCGCTTCGCCAGCGTCCGCTTCGGCAACGTGCTCGCCTCGTCGGGCAGCGTCGTGCCGATCTTCCGCGGCCAGATCGAGCGCGGCGGCCCGGTCACCGTCACCCACCCGGAGATGACGCGCTACTTCATGACGATCCCCGAGGCGGTGCAGCTGGTGATCCGCGCCGGCGACATCGGCGCCGGCCGCGGCGAGGTCTTCGTCCTCGACATGGGCGAGCCGGTGAAGATCGTCGACCTGGCGACCAACATGATCCGCCTCGCCGGCTACGAGCCCGGGGCGGAGATCGCGATCGAGTTCACCCAGCCGCGGGCGGGGGAGAAGCTGCACGAGGAGCTCTACGGCCGCGGCGAGGATCTGCGCCCGACGGCGGCCAAGCGCATCCACCGCGCGGTGCGCGAGACGGAGCTCGACACCGAGTGGGTCGAGGCGACGCTGAACTCGCTCGAGCACCTGGTGATGGCCGGTGACGAGGCTAACCTGGCCGAACGGGTCGTAGCGTTGATCACCAGCCCCGGCGGGGACGCGGCGGCGGTCGGCTACGACGGATAGCCTCTCGCAGCCAACTTGGAGCTGATCAAAGAAATCGGTGCCTACGCGGGCCTGGTCGCCTTCATCGGGTTGGCTGTGCTCGCTCTGTTGTCGTTCGCGCAGGGGCGCGACATCCGCCGGCTGCGCGAGTGGGCGGGCTCGGCGCCGGAGCGCGACAGCGAGCGCAAGGAGTCGACCTCCGCCGCCGCGGCGCAGCGGGCGGAGGAGATGCGCCAGCTGGAGGAGACCCGGGAAAGCGAGCGCCAGGCCGCCGATCTGCGCGAGACCCGACGCGAGCGGCGTGAGGCGGGCCTGCCGGAACTGACCCGTGGCGAGCGCCTGCGCGAGCGCTTCGGCGGCGGCGAGGCGCGGGGCGGCGGCGGACTGGGCTCACGGCTGGCCGACCCGCGCTATCTGGTCGGCATCTTCGTCGTCCTGATCCTGATCGGCGGCGGGGTCGCCTATGCGGTGACGCAGGGCGGCAGCGAAAGCAGCGGCAAGAGCGCCGGCAAGTCCGGCAAGCGCGCCGCGCCGGCCGCGCTCAAGCCGGGCGAAATCGAGGTCACGGTGCTCAACGGCACCGCAGTTGACGGGCTCGCCGGCACCTACGGCAACAAAGTCGAGCGGCACGGCTTCCAGCTCGGCGCGGTCGGCAACAGCAAGGCGAGCTTCTCCGAAAGCGTCGTCATGTTCGAACGGGGCGAAGGACGCGCCGCGCACCGCGTCGCCGACGCGCTGGAAATCTCGCGCGTGCGGTCGATGAGCTCGGAAATCGCCCCGCTCGCCGCCGGGGCCTCCGTCGCGGTCGTGGTCGGCGAGGACAATGCCTCGGCGACCGGCTAGCGTCGCCGCGGTCGTCTTCGCCCTCCTCGTCCTCGCCACGGTCGCCGCCTTCGCCTGGTCGCAGCGCCTCAAGCGCGACCCACTGGTGCTCGACCGGGTCAGCTTCCGCGCTGTCCCCTACCCGAAGGGAACGGCTCCGGCGCGGGCCTTCACCCCGAACGGCGACTGCCGCCTCGACCGCATGCGGATCCGCTTCCGCACGACCGTCTCCGACCGTGGCGATGTCCAGGTCGTCAAGCCGGGCGGCAGGCTGATCGTCACCCTCGCCCGCGACACCTACCTCAAGCGATACGCCTTCCACACCTTCTACTGGGACGGCCGCACCCGCAACGACGGCATCGCCCCGCCCGGCCGCTACAAGCTGCGGGTCAAGCTGCACGAAGAAGGCCGCACGCTCGTCCCCGGCGGCGCGATGAAGCTGCACCGGCCGACCGGCGGGCCGGTGCGGAGGTGCAAGTGATCGCGTGTGGCGAGTTAGTCGCGCATAGAGCGACTAACTCGCCAACGGCGAGCGAGGGCGGGCGTTGATTCTGGCGGCGACAGGCGTTCTCGTCGCTGCCGCAGCGGCCGCAGCATCGATCCTCTTGCCGGCCGGCCGTCTTCGCGCGTCGACGATGCTGCTCGCCCTCGTCCTCTTTCCAGTCTTGATCCTCGGCGACCAGTGGCACTCGACCCAGGTCGCCGACCTGCGCGAACACACCTCCCGCATGGTTGGCCTGGGGGTAGTGGGGGCGCTCGGGGCGATCACGCTGGCCGTAGCCTTCAGGCGCTGGGCGCTCTTGCTGCCGTTAGCGATCGTCGCTGTGCTTCCCCTCCGCGTTCCTCTTCACGCCGGGGGCGACACCGCGAACCTGCTGGTCCCGCTGTATCTGGTGATTGCGGGTGGGGTGCTCGCGTCCGTCTCTCGCATGTGGGCGGCGGACGCGCCTCGCGCGGGTGGCGTCGTAGGGGGGACCGCCCCCGAGGACGCTTTAGCGACCGCAGGGGGCGGTGGGTCCCCTGCGGCGACAGGACCCGCGCGCCTGCTGCCATGGGTGCTGGCCGGGGTGGTTGTGCTCTATGCGCTGCAGACGCTGTACTCGCCGGACTTCTCCAAGAGCCTTCAGAACGTCTGTTTCTTCTTCGTGCCGTTCTCATTGGTCTACGCACTGCTGCGGGAGGTCGTTTGGGAGAAGAAGCTTCTGCTCCTTGTGCTGTGGGTGATCGCCGTGGAGGCTGTGGCATTCGTGCTTGTGGGAACGGTCGAGTACGCGAGCCGTGAGCTGTTCTGGAACGCCCAGGTGATCAGGTCGAATGAATTCCACACCTACTTCCGTGTCAACTCGATCTTCTGGGACCCGAACATCTACGGCCGCTATCTGGCCCTGGTGGTCGTGGTGGCGATGTCGGCGCTGTTGTGGGCGAAGGAACGGAAGACGCTCGCGCTGCTCACCGCGCTGGTGGCGGTGCTCTGGTTCGGGCTCGCGCTTACCTTCTCCCAATCGAGCTTCGCCGCCTTGCTCGCAGGACTCGCGGTGCTGGCGGCGATTCGCTGGAGCTTGAAGTGGACGTTGGCGGCGGTGGGAGCCGGAGCCGTACTGGCCGTGGTGATCGTGCTCTTTGCCGGCGGCGCTTCGAAGTTGAGCCCCGACCGCCTCAACGTGGACACGGGCGGCCGCACCAATCTCGCCTCCGGTGGCGTCACCCTCTTCGGCCAGCGCCCCCTCTGGGGCTACGGCGCCGGCAGCTTTCCGAAGGCCTACCGGGACCACATAGCCACGCACAAGGCCCCGGTGTCCGTATCCCACACCGAGCCGATCACCGTTGCGGCCGAGCAGGGCGTCATCGGCCTAGTCGCTTACGCAGCTCTCCTGGTGGCCGCCCTCTGGACGATGACCTCCGGCCTGGGTCGTGTAGGAGGTGTCGGGGGTGTCCAATCGAGTGCGGCGTCGCGATTTTCGCAGCGGGACGTCAGCGAGAGTCGCAACGCGCCCGGCGAAAATCCCAGCACTCGATTGGACACCCCCGGCGACTCCCCCCCGCTCATAGCCCGCGCCGCCGTCCTCGCCGCCTTCGTGGCCCTTCTGGTCCACACGATCGCCTACGCGGCGTTCTACGAGGACCCGATCGTGTGGGTGCTGATGGCCGCCGGCGCGTCCCTAGCCGCCGTCCCAGTCCGCGACCCGGCGTAGAGTCGCGCCGTGTCGGGCTACCTCCGCCGCCTAGCGACGACCGGCGCCGCCTACACCGCGGCGAGCATCCTCTCGAAGCTGATCGCCGTCGCCCTGCTGCCGCTCTACACGCGGTACCTGACCGAGGCCGACTATGGCGCCGCCGAGGTGATGTTCGCCGCCATCGTCTCGGCCAGCATCGTCGTCCGCTTCGGCCTGATCGAGGCGGTGCTGCGCTTCTACTACAAGGACGGCGAGGATCCGGCCAAGGTCGTCGCCACCTCGTTCGCCGCACTCTTCTGGATATCGACCGCCGCCGCCCTGATTGCGCTGCCGTTCGCCGCGCCGATCTCCGAAGCGCTGCTCGGCGAAGAAGGTGCCAGGCTCGCCTCGGGGCCGGAGCTGGCGCGGATCGCGATCGGCGGCCTCTGGGTGCTGACGATGGTCGAGTACCTGCTGACCCTGTTCCGGCTCGAGGAGCGCGCCCGCGCCTATTTCGTCACGACGATCGTCAACGTGCTGGCGGCGATCGGCCTGACCGTCGTGCTGGTCGTCGGCCGCGGCGAGGGCGCCCGCGGCCTGCTGCTCGGCAGCTACCTCAGCGGCGGCGCCGTCGCCCTGGCGCTGATCGCGATCCAGTGGCGGCGCCTCTCGCTCCGAGTCGACCGGCCGCTGCTGCGGCGGATGGCCCGCTTCGGCCTGCCGACGATGCCGGCCGAGCTCTCGCTCTACGGGCTCAACTTCGTCGACCGGATCGTCATCGCCCGCTCGCTCGGGTTGGCGGAGGCCGGCCTCTACTCGCTCGCGGTCAAGTTCGCGCAGGCGGTCAACGTGCTCGTCCGCGGCTTCCAGCTCGCCTGGCCGCCGCTCGCCTACTCGATCCGCGACGACGGCGAGGCGCGCCTCGCCTACGCGGCGATCGTCACCTGGTTCGTCGGCGGCTGCGCCTTCGTCGTCACCGGCATGTGGCTGTTCTCGCGCTGGATCGTCCGCATCCTCGCCGCGCCGCAGTTCTTCGATTCCTACGAAGCGATCGGCCTGGTCGCCACCGGCGTCACCCTCTACGCCCTCTACATGGTGCTGGTCGTGATCCTCGGCAGAACGGGCCGCACCGAGTTCAACTTCCCGGCGACGATCGCCGCCCTGGTGACCAACGTCGCCCTCAACGTCATCCTCGTGCCGCCGCTCGGCATCGTCGGCGCCGGCCTCGCCCTCGTCGCCTCCTACCTCGTCGTCGTCGGCCTGATGTACGTCTTCAGCCAGCGCCTCTTCCCCGTCCCCTACGAATGGACCCGCCTCGCCCGCATCGTGCTCACCGCGACCGGCCTCGTCCTGCTCGGCGAACTCCTCCTCCCAACCAGCGGCGCCACCGGCTTCCTGCTCCGCATTGTCTTCTGGTTGCTGTACCCAGCTCTACTCCTCCTCAGCGGCTTCTTCACCCCGGAGGAGCGCAGCTGGCTCCCGCGTCTCCTTCATCCCGGCGAGCTCGTGGCAGACCTTCGTTCTACCGCGGCTCGTCCCGCAGCGGTAGACGGCGCCATCCCTGAGTCATACGAGGCCGAGCTCTTGGATGAGGACTCCCGCCCGTGAAAGGCCATCCCGGTAGGCCTGGAACGTCTTGTACCTTTTTGTCGACTGCCCCGGGCGCCAGCCCAACCCCAAACCTTCAAAAAGGCTAAGTGGAAGGCCTACCGGGATGGCCTCCCCAAAGCCCGATCCCTAAGGCTTTCGCCCCTCCGAGGGAATAGAGCCTGCCGCGCGTGGGCCCACATCACTCGGGCTGAGCGACCCGGCGTGACGGTCGCCGCGATCGCCCGTACGAAGTAGGACCAGGCGGTCAACGCACGCACCGCAAGAGCCGCTGCCCTCCCACCATGCTTGCGCATGTAGAGGTCGCGGTTGCGGTGGAATTCGACTATGCGGGGGAGGCCGGCTGCGAGGTCGGTGGAGAGTTGGTCGTGGTGGATCGCGCGGGCGGTGGGGACGAAGAGGGTGTGCCAGCCGGCCTCGGCGAGGCGCTTGCAGAAGTCGCACTCGTCGTAGTAGACGAAGAACTCAGGGTCGAGGTAGCCGACCTGCTGCGCTGCCTCGCGCCGCACCATCAGCGCGCTCGACTGCGCCCAGTCGACCGCCCGCGTCTCCGCGCCCCTGCTCTGCACGGTGAGCAGGCGGTGCAGGAATACCGCCCCGGCCAGAGCGGTGCCGACGCCGGGGAAGCGCCAGGCGCAGGGAGTCGGCTCGCCGGCCGAGTCGAGCAGCTGGGCGCCCGCGGCGCCGGCGCGCGGGTCGGCGTCGAGCGCCGCGATCAGCGCCGCTGCCGCGCCCGGCTGCAGCTCGGAGTCCTCGTTGAGCAGCAGGCAGTAGCGGCCCTTCGCCTCGCGCATCAGCCGCGAGTCGTTGGCCGCCTTGCCCTCGCGTCGCTCCAGCGCGATCAGCCGCTCGCCGCCGCCACGCGCCCGCAACGCCTCGGCCGAGCCGTCGGTCGAGGCGTTGTCGAGCACGAGCACCTCGCGCTCGACCCCGTCCGGGTGGGTGTACTCGATCGCGTCGAGGCAGGCGAGCAGGTCCTCGCGGCCGTTCGTGTTCACGACGCAGTAGGTCAGCGCGGGTGGCACGCAGGCCACGATAATCGCCCGCTATGCGTGTGCAGCTGGTCGACCCCTCGGCCTTCACGCCGCCCTACGACCGCGCCCTCGCCGCGGCGCTCGCCCGTGCCGGGGCCGAGGTCGAGCTGCTGACCAGCCGCTTCCTCTACGGGCCGGTGCCCGAGGCCGAGGGCTATCGGGTGCGCGAGTGCTTCTACCGCCGCAGCGCCGCCCGCGGCCTCGACGCGCCCGCCCGCCGCGCCTTCAAGCTCGCCGAGCACCTGCCGGACATGCTGCGGCTGCGCCGCGAGCTCGACGCCGACGTCGTCCACTACCAGTGGCTGACCGTGCCGGCCCTCGACGCGAGCCTGCTGCCGCCGCTGCGCCCACGCGCGATGACCGCGCACTACGTGCTGCCGCCGCGGCCGAGCCGCCGCCAGCTCGCGAGCGCCCGCCGCGTGTTCGGCGCGATGGACGCGGTCGTCGCCCACTCCGAGCACGGCGCGCGGCGGCTGCGCGAGGTCGTCGGCCTGCCCGGCGAGCGGGTCCGCGTGATCCACCACGGCGCCTTCGACTACCTCACCCGCCTGCCCGAGGAGAAGCCGCTGCCACCCGAGCTGGCGGGTGCCGAGGGCCCGGTGATCCTCTTCTTCGGCCTGCTCCGCCCGTACAAGGGCGTCGACACGCTGCTCGAGGGCTTCCGCCGGATCAAAGGAGCAGAGCTCTGGATCGCGGGCAATCCCCGCATGGACGTCGAGCCGCTGCGCCGGCTCGCCGCCGAGGCGCCGGGCCGCGTCCGCTTTCTGACTCGATTCGTCGAGGACGACGAGATCCCGGCGATCATGCGCCGCGCCGACCTCGTCGTCCTGCCCTACCGCGACGCCGAGCACTCCGGCGTGCTCTACGCGGCGCTGGCCTTCGGCAAGCCGCTCGTGCTGAGCGCCGTCGGCGGCTTCCCCGAGGTTGCCGAGCAGGGCGCCGCCCGCCTCGTCCCGCCCGAGGACCCGGCGGCCCTGGCGGCGACGCTCGCCGAGCTGGTCGGTGACGAGGCCGCCCGCGCCGAGCTGGCGGTGGCCGCTTCGGAGGCGGCGACCGGCGCCTACTCCTGGGACGAGGCGGCCCGTCAGACCCTTGCCCTCTACGCCGAGCTGCTGGAGGCCCGCCGGTGATTGCCGTCGCGATCGTCTTCTGGGCCTGCGCCGCCGCGATCCTCTACACGCACCTGGGCTACCCGGTGGTCTTGCGAACCCTCGTCGCCACGCGGCGCCGCCCGACCCTCAGCCCCGGTACCTGGGACGAGCCGCCGCGCGTCTCCCTGATCGTCGCCGCCTACGACGAGCAGGAGGTGATCGCGGCCAAGGTCGCCAATGCGCTGGCGCTCGATTACCCGCGCGAGCGGCTCGAGCTGATCGTCGCCTCCGACGGCTCGACCGACGCGACCGCCGAGCGGGCGCGCGCCGCCGGCGCCGACCTCGTCCTCGAGCTGCCGCGCGGCGGCAAGGTCACCGCCCAGAACGCCGCCGCCGAACGCGCCTCGGGCGAGATCCTCGCCTTCTCCGACGCCAACAGCGTCTGGGCGCCCGATGCGCTGCGCCACCTGGTCGAGCCGTTCGCCGACCCCGCTGTCGGCTACGCCTGCGGCCAGGTCCGCTTCCTCGACCCGGCCGGCGGCAACCTCGAGGGCTCCTACTGGCGCTACGAGATGGCGGTGCGTGAGATGGAGTCGGGCCTCGCCGGGGTGACCGCCGGCAACGGCGCGATCTACGCCGTGCGTCGCGGCGATTACATCCGCCTGCCGCCTGCCGGCAGCCACGACCTCTCGCTGCCCTTCCTGCTCGCCAAGCGCGGCAGGCGCTCGCTCTACGTCCCCTGGGCCGGCGCCGAGGAGAAGATGGTGCCGACGCTGGAGGGCGAGCTGGCGCGCAAGCGGCGGATGATGGTCGGCCTCTGGGACATCGTCGTCG
>DATFMX010000032.1:0-6388 GCA_035266685.1 Solirubrobacterales bacterium | reverse complement strand
TATCTCCGGTATTTGAACTTCTGAGCCTTCTCGTCCCAGCGCACGCCGGCGGCGAGGCTTTCGACGCTGACGCCGAGCGATCCGGCGAGCTTGACCAGCGTCCCGAGGCGCGGCTCACGGCCGGCGCGCTCGAGCAATGAGATCTCGGTCCTGTGCAGTTTGCAGCGGTTTGCCAGCTCGTCCTGGGTGAGGCCGCTTGCGCGGCGCGCCACGACCAGGTTCTGGGCGAACCGCTCTCGGGGGGCTATCGCCATGTCGGTCCTTCCGGTCGATTTTGCAGCATCATCGTCAGCAACTTACGGAACTTCAGCGATTTAGACAAGGAATTCCTATGTTTATTTACGCCGGCGCCCAACGGCTAAGGAACTCCGCTGCGCCCGCCGATAAGGGACACGATGTTCGAGATCGACTCAGCGCTGCGCACACTAGTCGAGCGAGGCGGCTCCGACCTGCATGTCAAGGTCGCCGCGCCGCCGACGATCCGCCTGCACGGCGAGCTGGAGCCCCTGGAGGGGTTCGGCAAGCTGACGGGCGAGGAAACCGAAAAGGCCTTCCACGACATCGCCGAGGTCCGCTCGCTGACCGAATTCGAGCAGGAGGGCGAGGCCGACTTCTCCTACGCGCTGCCCGGCGTCTCGCGCTACCGCGTCAACGTCTTCAAACAGCGTGGCTCGACCTCGATCGTCTGCCGCGCGATCCCCTTCGAGATCCGCTCGGTCGAGGATCTCGGCCTGCCCAAAGTCGTCACCGACCTGGCCGAGGAGCAGCGCGGGATCATCCTCGTCACCGGCACCACCGGCTCGGGCAAGAGCACGACGCTGGCGGCGATGATCGACCACATCAACCGCACCCGCAGCCACCACATCGTCACGCTCGAGGACCCGATCGAGTACCTGCACGAAGACAAAGGCTCGATCGTCAACCAGCGCGAGGTCGGCTCCGACACGCGGAGCTTCGCCCGCGCGATGCGCCGCGTCCTGCGCCAGGACCCCGATGTGATCCTGATCGGCGAGATGCGCGACGAGGAGACCGTGCGCACGGCGCTCTCCGCCGCCGAGACCGGCCACCTCGTGCTCTCCACCGTGCATACGCTCGACGCGACGGAGACGATCAACCGGATCATCGACTTCTTCCCGCCCCACCTGCAGCACCAGGCGCGGGTGATGCTCTCCTCGACGCTGCGGGGGGCGATCGCCCAGCGGCTCGTCCCCGACGTCAGCGGCGCCGGCCGCGTGCCGGCCTCGGAGGTGCTCGTCGTCACCGGCCGCGTCCAGGACCTGATCCTCAATCCCGACGAAACCGGCAAGATCACCGAGGTGATCGGCGAGGGCGAGTACTACGGCATGCGCACCTTCGACCAGTCGCTGCTCGGCTACGTGATGGAGGGCAAGGTGGCGGAGCAGGTCGCGCTCGACTACGCCTCCAGCCCGCACGACTTCAAACTGATGCTGGCCGCCGGCGGACAGCGCGCAAGCGGCATCGAGCAGCTCGAGAAGGCCTGATTCCATCGGAGGCCCCGACGCGCCCGACCGGCGCGTGTTCTGACACAGAACGTCCGCGCAATTCTTTGATCCTGCGCGCCACACGCGCGCCGGTCCCTTTTAGCGTCGCTTCTGGTGATACTTCTTGTCAGAGGCGTCGAAGGGCGCTATGTTGAACTCGACTGGGATGCCTGGGCGCACGCCCGCCGGCGGCATCCTGAGATCTACGGATCGCTTTCAGACGCGGTGAAGACCATCGAACGGCCCATCTACAGGAACCCGGATCGGATTCCGGGACGCGAGCGCCTGTACCGGCAGGTGCCTCCGGACGGCTGGATTCGCGTGATCTTGGAGTTTGGAGGCGAGTTCGACCGCTTCGTCACGGCCTTCTTCCAGGACAACGATCCAAAGCCGAGGTTGCCGCGGAGATGATCTGTCTGGGCGAGCACCGATTTGACGACGTCTCCTACGACGCTGAAGGAGATGTCCTCTATATGAGCAAGGGCAAACCTGCACCGGCCGCAAAGACCGTCGCGTCGCCTGAGGGGCATGCGATCAGGCTCGACGAGGCGGGCGAAATCATCGGGATAACGGTCGTCGGGGCCCGGTGGCTGGCCGAGCAGGACGGCCGGATCGTGATCACGATCCCTGGCTCAGTCGATTCGGCCGAGCCACTCGAAACCTCGGCGCGCCATTTGGCTGAGGCCTTTGCCACAGCCGCATAGCGACCGTGTGCCGCAGCAGCCTAGGCCGAGTCCAGCTCGGCGAGCGCTTCGAGCACTACCTCGTCGTGCGTCTTCGGCGAGACCTTGGGGAAGACCTTGGCGATCTTGCCTTCACCGTCGACGATGAAGGTCGCGCGCGTCACGCCCATGTACTTCTTGCCGTACATCGACTTCTCGCCCCAGACGCCGTAGGCCTCGGCGACCGCGTGGTCGGCGTCGGCCAGCAGGGTGAAGTTCAGGTCGAATTTGTCGTGGAACTTCTTCACGTCGGCGACCGAGTCGGGGGAGATGCCGACCACGCGTGCGGCGTGAGTCTCGGAGTAGTCGTCGAAGTGGTCGCGCACGCCGCAGGCCTGGATCGTGCAGCCCGGGGTGTCGGCCTTCGGGTAGAAGTAGACGACGACGGGCAGGCCCATGTTGCGCTGCCCGGAGAGCGTGAACTCGCGGCCGTCCTGGTCGGGAAGGGTGAAATCGGGCGCCTCCTGGCCTGCCTCGAGCATCGTCGCCTCCTCAGTCCTCGCGCCCGGGGTCCTGGCCGTCCTCGTCCTCGTCGAGCTCCTGGTCGCCCTGTTCGAGCGCCGTCGCCGAGACGGAGCCGGTCGCGCCGGGGTGGTAATGCGTCTGGAAGCTCTCCAGCGCGCGGTCGCGGCGGTCCTCGTCGACCGGCACCTCGTCGGAGATCCGCACCCAGTCCGAGCCCTCGTAGTCCTCGAGGTTGAAGACCTCCTGGTCGAGCGAGGTCGAGTCGTCGACGACCACGAGCACCTCGGTCTGCGGGTTGAAGTAGGTCCCGGGCTGGTTGAGCAGCTCCTCGACCTCGTACAGGTTCTCCGGCTGGGCGGCCATCGCCCCCGATCCTACAAATCCGCGAGCTGGCCGTCTATCTCGGCCTCGACGTCGAGCGGCGCCTCGCCGCGGCGCATGCGGCGGTAGGACTTGGCCGCGATCATCTGCCGCGCCTCTGTCTCCTGCAGGCGGCGGTCGACCGGCGGGTCGGGCCGCGAGACGGGGCTCGGCGGCGGAATTTCCTGCTCGATCGCGAACGGCCCCTTGCCGACGCTCTGCCAGAGCGGCCCGGTGCGGGCGAAGGCGACAAGCGCGATCGGCAGCGCGATCAGGGTGATCAGCGTCAGCACAAAGCCCGCCTGGATATCGAGCAGCGCCACACCCCCAGCCTACCCCGCGATTCTCCGCAGCGCGGTCGAGGTTTGGTCCGAATAGCGGCTCAAACCTCGACCGCGCCCTCTTTGGCCGGCTGCGCTACCCTTGGGGCTGGTTGACTGACCAGTCAATCGGCCCACTCCCACCGAGATAAAGGAGCACGCAGCAGTGGTTGACTTCACCCTGACCGACGAGCAGAAAGACCTGCGCGAGCTGGCACATAACTTCGCGGAGAAAGAGATCCGCAGGGTCGCCTGGGAGTACGACAAGGACGGCACCTGGCCGCAGGACATCATCGACAAGGCCTGGGAGGTCGGGTTGATGAACACCCACATCCCCGAGGCCTACGGCGGACCCGGCCTCGACTACCTCTCCGGCTGCCTGATCGAGGAGGAGATGGGCTGGGGCTGCTCGGGCATCGGCACCTCGCTGATGGCCAACGGCCTCGCCTCGGCGCCGATCGCGCTCGGCGGCTCCGAGGAGACGAAGAAGAAGTACCTCGGCATGCTGACCGAAGACAAGAAGCTCGCCTCCTTCTGCCTGACCGAGCCCGACGCCGGCTCCGACGTCTCCGGGATGAAGACCCGCGCCGTCAAGAAGGGCGACAAGTACGTCATCAGCGGCTCCAAGTGCTTCATCACCAACGGCTCCTACGCCGACTACTTCACCGTCTACGCGAAGACCGACCCCGAGGCCGGCCATCGCGGAATCAGCGCCTTCGTCGTCGACGCCGACCTCCCCGGGGTCACCGTCGACAAGAAGGAGGACAAGATGGGCCAGCGGGCGTCCAACACCGCGACCATCTCCTTCGACGAAGTCGAGATCCCGGCCGAGAACCTGATCGGCGAGGAAAACCACGGCTTCAAGCTCGCGATGATGACGCTCGACCGCACCCGCCCCGGCGTCTCGGCGATGGCCGTCGGCATCGGCCGCGCGGCGTTCGAGTACGCGGCCGAGTACTCGAAGGAAAGGGTTCAGTTCGGCGTGCCGATCGCGATGCACCAGGCGATCCAGTTCATGATCGCCGACATGGCGACCAAGGTCGACGCGGGCCGGCTGCTGGTCTGGAACTCGGCCGTGCTGCTCGACCAGGGCAAACGCAACACGCTCGTCTCCTCGGAGGCCAAGCGCTTCGCCGCCGACTCGGCGATGGAGATCACCGTCGACGCGGTCCAGGTCTACGGCGGCTACGGCTTCATCAAGGAGTACCCGGTCGAGAAACTGATGCGCGACGCGAAGATCATGCAGCTGTATGAGGGCACGAGCCAGATCCAGCGCCTCGTGATCGCCAAAGAGGTGCTGCTGCCGCGCAACATCGACGAGACCACGCCCGAGGCCGCCCAGAAGGCCAAAGCGGCGGAAGACAGCCAGGCCGAGCAGGCCGCGGCGACGGTCTAGCCCTTGACTCCCCGCCGCCCGCCCGTCTAGGGTGGGCGGCGATGGAGGCTGCACAGCAACCCGCCCCGGCGCCCGCCAAGCGAATCGGCGTCGGCGACGTCATCAGCGAGACCTTCTCGACCTACAGCCAGAACGTCGGCGCGCTGCTCGGCAGCGCGATCGTCGTCTTCGTCGTCGTCGGGGTGGTCGCCGGCCTGCTGCGGACTGGCGGCCTGATCCTGATCATGCTCGGCGCGATCGTCCAGCTCGCCGGATACGCGCTCTACACCGGCTTCGTCGTCGAGCTGGTCAGCGATGTGCGCGACGGCCGCCGCGACAGCACGGTCGGCGACCTCTTCGAGGCGGCGCGTCCGGCGATCCTGCCACTGATCGGGTTCGGCATCCTCTTCGGCATCGCCGCCGGGATCGGCTTCTTCCTCTTCATCGTCCCCGGCCTGTTCCTGGTGACGATCTGGGCGGTCGGCGCGCCCGCGATCGTGGTCGAGGACACCGGCGCGATCGGCGCCTTCGGCCGCAGCCGTGAGCTCGTCCGCGGCAACGGCTGGCCGGTGCTCGGCGTTCTCGTCGTCGTCTTCCTGATCGTGATCGTGCTCGGCTTCGTGCTCGGCGCCATCGCCACGCCGATCGGCGACGGCGCCTCGATCGTCGCCTCGATCGTCGCCAACGTGCTGACCGCGCCGATCTACGCGATCGTCGCCAGCGTCCTCTTCTTCGACCTCGGCGGAGGCGCCGACGTCCCGGACCCCGCCGCTGCAGTCGCACCGCCGCCGCCTCCGGCGGCGAGCGAACCGCCTCCGCCACCGCCTCCACCGCCCGCGCCCGCGGGCTGAGCCCTCAGCCGCTCTAGGCGACGCGGGCGCTCTGCCGGGCGCGCTTCTGGCGCTTGGTTTTGTCCAGCTCGACCTTGCGCAGCCGGACCGACTCGGGCGTCACTTCGACGCACTCGTCGTCGCGCAGGAACTCCAGCGCCGCTTCCAGCGAGAGTCGTTTGGGCGGCTCGAGGCGGACCAGGATGTCGGCGCTGGCGGCGCGCACGTTGGTCTGGTGCTTCTCCTTGATCGCGTTGACGTCGAGGTCGTCCGAGCGGGCGTTCTCGCCGACGACCATCCCCTCGTAGACCTCCTCGCCGGGGCCGATGAACAGCGTGCCGCGATCCTGCAGGTTCATCAACGCGTGGCTGGCGGTGGAGCCGCGGCGGTCCGCCACCAGCGAGCCGGTCGGGCGGGTACGCAGCTCGCCCGCCCAGGGCTCCCAGCGGTCGAAGACATGGTGCATGATCCCCGAGCCGCGGGTCTCGGTGAGGAACTCGGTGCGCAGGCCGATCAGGCCGCGAGCCGGGACCAGGTAGTCCATCCGCACCCAGCCGGTCGAGTGGTTGACCATGTGGTCGAGGCGGCCCTTGCGCCCGGCCAGCAACTGGGTGATCGCGCCGACATGGTCCTCGGGGACGTCGATCGCCAGCCGTTCGACCGGCTCGTGGATCTTGCCGTCGACCTCGCGCGTGATCACCTGTGGCTGGCCCGCGGTCAGCTCGAAGCCCTCGCGGCGCATCATCTCGAGCAGGACGACGAGCTGAAGCTCGCCCCTGCCCTGGACCTCCCAGGCGTCGGGACGGCCGATCTC
>DATFMX010000031.1:0-13172 GCA_035266685.1 Solirubrobacterales bacterium | reverse complement strand
CCCAGAGAAGACGAATGTGATGTGCCCTTTCGCCTCAAAGAGGACGGAGGGAGTGAGGATGGCTAAGCGTCGTTCCGAGCGCAGCGATGTAGCCTGCCAGTTCGGCAAGAATATGCGCCGCTGCCGGCAGAAGGCACGGCTCAGCCAAGAAGAGGTCGCCTTCTTGTCGTCACTTCACCGCACGGAGATCGGACTGCTTGAGCGGGGCGAGCGCGTGCCCGGCATCGACACATTGATAAGGGTTGCTGCGGCCATCTCGACTCCGCCAGGCGACCTGCTCGCTGGCATCGTTTGGAAGCTGCCCAGCACGGATACGGGACAACTCAAGATCGAGCCGCAGGACGAGGACGAGGACGAGTGATGGTGGATCGCCCCGCCGAGCAGGTCGAAGCCGGACTCCTTTTCCTCGTCCTGGAGCTGGACCCTGAGCACCTGACACGAGCCGAACTGACTCAGAGGATGGGCGCCAACGACCCGCACAGGTGGGAGAAGGAAGCGGGCGCCGTCGATCGGGCTGCGGCAAGCCTTCGGGGGGCCGGACTTCTCAGCGAAAGGGACGGCAAGATCGTCCCCACGCGGGCCGCGCTCCGCTTCAACGCGCTCTACATCTGACCCACGACCTACGCTTCGGTTCCCTTGAGCTTGCCGCCCGGGGTACTGCGGAGGCTTCGCTCCGGTGCGCCCCTCGGGAGAGCCCGATTTTGCGCTGCGCCCGAGACCCGCCGGAGGGGGACGTAAATTTGGCTCTACGATGGCCCACCGCTTGTTGCGCGCCGGGGATGCCTCTTGGCGCGAGTCCAACCAGACTAGGCTCGGCGCCTCGTGATCGGGACCTACGCGGCGGTTGTGGCGGTGCTCGTTGCCTCGCTGGCGATCGGCCAGGCGGCGCTGACGCTGTGCGGCGCGCGGCGCTGGTCGTGGCTGGCGCCGGCGGTGGGTCTGGCGCTGCTCTGCGCGATCTGCTGGGCGACGGTGCGGATGCCGGGCCATGGCGTCGCGTCCGCTGTCGTCGTCCTGGTGCTGACGGTCGCCGCGGCGCTCCACCTGCGCGGCAGGTTGGAGGGCGGGGGAGGGGCGCTGCGCCTCGGCTGGCCCGTCGCCCTCGGCGCCCTGATCGCGGCCTCGCTCCCGTTTGTCGCCGAAGGCCACTTCGGCATCCTCGGCAGCGGCTTCAACCCGGACATGTCCCAGCACCTGCTGGCGACCGACCGCCTCGCCCACGGCGAGGGCTCGCAGCTCCTGCATCAGGGCTATCCGCTGGGCCCGCACGCGATCGTCGTCGCCCTCGACAAGGGCCTCGGCGTCGGCATCGTCCAGGGCTTCGACGGCCTGACCATCGCCGCCGCGATCATCGCGCCGCTGACGGCACTAGCGGCCTTCGCGAACCAACCGCGGACCCGCGCCACGGCGGCGGCCCTCCTCGTAGGCCTCCCATATCTGGTCGCCTCCTACTTCGCCCAGGGCGCCTTCAAGGAGGTGATCCAAGCCCTCCTGGTCCTCGCCTTCGTCCTAGCCCTCCGCGAGAGCACCCGAGCCTGGCGCCACCTCCCATTGAGATTCGTCCCAGCCGCACTCCTCGCCGTCGGCTCCGTCTACACCTACAGCTTCCCCGGCCTCATCTGGCTGGCGGCAATCTTGGCGGTGTGGCTGATTGTCGAGCGAACGCTCCCGGTTCGCCCGCTGCTTCTCGCGGGCCTCGTGTTCCTCGTTGGCGCTCTCCCGGAGCTAGGCCGGATGATCGACTTCCACAGCTTCGAGACCTTCGACCCCAGCGGCCCCGGCCTGGGCAACCTCTTCGGCCAGATCTCTCCCTTCACCGCCCTCGGCATCTGGCCCTCCGGCGACTTCCGCCTCGCCCCAGGAGACGGCGCCGTCCCTGCCTTCGCCTACTACCTCGGGGCGGCATTCGCGACCACCCTTCTCCTGCTTGGCATTCGTCGAGCTTGGCGCAACCACGAGAGCTCCTTACTCGCCGGGTTGGCATCGGTTGCGCTGCTTTACATCGCTGCCCGAGCCGGCGGCACCCCGTACACCTCCGCCAAGGCCCTGGAGATAGCCGCACCGCTCCTGACCCTCGGCATCCTTCTACCCCGTCCACCCGCAGGACCCGCGGTCGGGAGCTGGCTCTACCTCCTCGCCGCCGGCGCCTGCTCGCTGCTCGCCCTGGCCAACGCCCCCGTAGGCCCGACGTCCTACTCACCGGCCCTCACCGCCCTGCGACCCCTGTTCGCCGATAGCCCGACCATGGTCCTCGCCCCCGACCACCTGCTCGCCGACGAACAGGGCGAGCGCTACCTCGTCTGGGAGCTGCGCGGTGGCCGCGTCTGCGTCGAACCGGCGAGCAGCGCGGGGGGCAGGGCGCCGGTCGGCGTCCGCTTCTTCGTCACCACCGACCCCGCCGGGCGCCCCTTCCGCGGCCTCGTCCTGCGCCGCCACGCCGGTCCCTACACGGTCTGGGAGCACCGCGGGGTCGTCGGCGGCCCCAGCCCCTGCCCACTGATCGCCGTGCGCCAGGCGCGGCAAGGCCCGTAGCATTGCCCGGGATGGAGGCTGCGACGAAGATCACGGTGAAGCTGCCCGACGGGACGGCGCTGGAGCTGCCCGACGGCGCCTCGGGCGCCGACGCCGCCGCGGCGATCGGGCCGGGGCTCGCCAAGGCGGCGCTGGCGATCCGCGTCGACGGCGCCCTGCGCGACCTCAGCGCGCCGCTCCCCGACGGGGCCGAGATCGCGATCCTCACCGATCGCGACCCCGAGGCGCTGGAGCTGATCCGCCACGACGCCGCGCACGTGATGGCCGAGGCGGTGATGGAGCTCTACCCGGGGACCAAGGTGACGATCGGGCCGCCGATCGAGCAGGGCTTCTACTACGACTTCGAGTTCCCGCCCGACGCCAGGGTCACCGAGGAGGACCTGGAGCGGATCGAGGCGGCGATGCGCGACCACATCGAGGCCGACGAGCCCTTCGAGCGCCGCGACGTCCCGGTCGCCGAGGCGATCGAGATCTTCCGCGAGCAGGGCCAGGACTACAAGGTCGAGCTGATCGAGGACCTCGTCCGCGACGAAGGGGTCGAGACCGTCTCGCTGTACCGCAACGGCCCCTTCGAGGACCTCTGCCGCGGGCCGCACGCTCCCGGCACCGGCCGGATCGCCGCGATCAAGCTCAGCTCGCTGGCCGGCGCCTACTGGCGCGGCGACGAGAGCCGCGCGATGCTGACCCGGATCTACGGCACGGCCTTCTTCTCGAAGAAGGACCTCAACCGGCACCTGGAGCGGATCGAGCAGGCGAAGGCGCGCGACCACCGCCGCCTCGGCCCGCAGCTCGGCCTCTTCATGCTGCGCAAGGAGGCCCCCGGGATGCCCTTCTGGCTGCCCCACGGCACGACCCTGCTGCGGCTGATCGAGGCCGAGGTGCAGAAGCAGCTGCGCAAGCGCGAGTACGTCGAGATCAAGACGCCGCACCTGATGGACGTCGAGCTCTGGCACCGCTCCGGCCACTGGGACAACTACCAGGAGAACATGTACTTCACCGAGTCGAAGGAGCGCCAGTACGCGATCCGGCCGATGAACTGCCCCGGCGCCTGCCTCGTCTTCGACTCCGAGCGCCACTCCTACCGCGAGCTGCCGCTGCGGGTCGCCGAGTTCGGCCAGGTCTCGCGCGCCGAGCGCGAGGGCGTCCTGCACGGCCTGCTGCGGGTGCGCGCCTTCACCCAGGACGACGCCCACATCTACTGCACCCCGGAGCAGATCGTCGACGAGGTGACCGGGATCTGCGAGGCGATCGACGAGCTCTACGCGCGCTTCGGCTTCGAAGACGTCCACATCGAGCTCTCCACCCGCCCGGACAAGTCGATCGGCAGCGAGGAGCAGTGGGAGCAGGCCGAAGCGGCGCTGCGCTCGGCGCTGGAGAGCCAGAAGCGCGAGTACACGCTGAACCCCGGCGACGGCGCCTTCTACGGCCCGAAGATCGACTTCCACATCACCGACGCGCTCGGCCGCTCCTGGCAGTGCGGCACCTGCCAGGTCGACTTCTTCATGCCCGAACGCTTCGACCTCACCTACACCGACCAGAACGACGAGGCGCAGCGGCCGGTGATGATCCACCGCGCCCTGCTCGGCTCGCTGGAGCGCTTCGCCGGGATCCTGATCGAGCACCACGCCGGCCGTTTCCCGGTTTGGCTGGCGCCGGTGCAGGCGACAGTGCTGCCGATCTCCGACCGCCATGTCGAGTTCGGCGACCGGGTCGCGGCAGAGCTGCGCGAGCTCGGCGTGCGGGTCGAGGTCGACCGGCGCTCGGAGTCGATCGGCAAGAAGGTGCGCGACGCCGAACTGTCGCGCAATCCCTACATGCTCGTGGTCGGCGACCGCGAGCAGGAGAGCGGCGAGGTCGCGGTGCGCTCGCACGCCGAAGGCGAGCTGGGCTCGATGGGCTACGCGGACTTCGCCGACCTCGTGCATCGCGCGGAGGCCGCGTAATCCCTATACTGGACGCACTTGTTCGCAGGCACGTCAAACTCTTGAACCCCAACCGGTCCTCTCAATAGTGCCGGTTCCGCGTAGGTTCGACCGACGTCCGCCGGAACGCGACTCGACGCGCGTCAACGAGCGGATCCGTGTGCCCAAGGTGCGCCTGATCGGCGCCGACGGGGAGCAGCTCGGCATCGTCGAGACGCCCGAGGCGATGAAGCGCGCCCAGGAGGCCGACCTCGACCTGGTCGAGGTGGCGCCGAACTCGAAGCCGCCGGTGACCCGCCTGCTCGACTACTCGAAGTACAAGTACGAGCAGGAGCAGAAGCAGAAGCAGGCTCGCAAGCACCAGACCCAGGTCAACGTGCGCGAGATCAAGCTGCGGCCGAAGATCGCCGACCACGACTACGAAACCAAGAAGGGCCATGTCGAGCGCTTCCTGCGCGGGCGCAACAAAGTCAAGATCACGATCATGTTCCGCGGTCGCGAGCAGGCCCACCCGGAGCGCGGCCGTGACCTGCTGCAGCGCCTCTTCGAGGACCTCGACGGCCTCGCGACGATTGAGTCCGAGCCGTTGCAGGAAGGGCGCAACATGAGCATGATGCTGGCGCCCAGCAAAGAGGCCGGCAAGGAGTCGGACGAGCAGGACGAGGAGTAGGCGGGCTCAGCGCTCGCCGGCGACGACGTCGGCGATCCGCTCCGCCGCGTGGCCGTCCCAGAGCGGCGGCGGCTCGGGCTTCGCCGCAGGGCGCTCGGCCAGCGCCGCCGGGATCCCGGCTATCGCCGCCGGGTCGAGGCCCAGCAGCGTGTTGGTGCCGGCGCGGATCGTCACCGGGCGCTCGGTGTTGTCGCGCAGCGTGAAGCAGGGGATGCCGAGGTAGGTCGTCTCCTCCTGGATGCCGCCCGAGTCGGTCAGCACGGCGCCGGCGTCGGCGATCAGCGAGAGGAAGTCGACGTAGCCGAGCGGCTCGGAGAGCAGCAGACCGGGATGCTCGGACTCGACCGCCTCCATCCTCGCGCGGGTGCGCGGGTGGACCGGGAAGACGACCGGCATCTCACGCGCCAGCTCGGCCAGCCGGCGGACGGTCTCCGGCAGCAGGTCGCCGTCGACCAGGGCGGGGCGGTGCAGCGTCACCAGGGCGTAGCCGCCCGGCTCGACGCCGAGCCGCGCCGCCGAGCCCGCGGCGCGGAAGCGCTCTTCGAGCGCGACCAGGGTGTCGATCATCGTGTTGCCGACGAAGTGCATGCGCTCGTCGCCGATGCCCTCGGCGCGCAGGTTCTCGATCGCCTCCTCGCTGTGCAGGAAGAGCTGCTCGGAGAACTCGTCGGCGACGATCCGGTTGACCTCCTCGGGCATCGTGCGGTCGAAGCTGCGCAGCCCCGACTCGATGTGGCCGACGGGGATCTGCATCTTGGCCGCCGTGAGGACGGCGGCGAGGGTCGAGTTGACGTCGCCGGGGACGAGCACCAGGTCCGGCCGCTCCTCTTCGAGCACCGGCTCGAGCCGCTCCATCGTGCGCGCCGTCTGCACCGCGTGGCTGCCCGAGCCGACCTCGAGCATGTGGTCGGGCGCCGGCACGCCGAGCTGCTCGAAGAAGACCTCCGACATCGCCCGGTCGTAGTGCTGGCCGGTGTGGACGATCGCGTGCCGGCCGTCGGGCAGGCGCTCGCGCAGGGCGGCGATCACCGGCGCCGTCTTGACGAAGTTGGGCCGCGTTCCGATCACGTAGACGATCCGCATCGGGCGGCACGATACCTGCGCCGTGCGGCGGCTCGACCGGGCGAGCCCGTCCGGTCTGCTTCAATACCGAACCCGATGCCGAAGATGAAAACCCATTCCGGTGCCAAGAAGCGCTTCCGCAGGACGGCCAAGGGCAAGCTGCGTGGGCGGCGCGCCTACTCGAGCCACATCCTGGAGAAAAAGTCGCCGAAGCGCAAGCGCCAGATGGCGCGGCCGGTGGAGATCGCCAAGCCGGATCAGAAGCGGGTCAACAAGCTGCTCGGAGGCGGAAAGTGAGCCGCGTCAAGCGCTCCGTCCACGCCCGCAAGAAGCGGCGCAAGGTGCTGAAGGAAGCGAAAGGCTATTTCGGCCGCAAGCACTCCTCCTACCGCTTCGCCAAAGAGCAGGTGCAGCGCTCGGGGATGTACGCGTACAGGGACCGGCGCAACCGCAAGCGCGAGTTCCGCAAACTCTGGATCACGCGGATCAACGCCGCCGCGCGGCTCGAGGGGATGAGCTACTCGCAGCTGATGCACGGCCTCAAGCAGGCCGAAGTCGAGGTGAACCGCAAGATGCTCGCCGAGATCGCGGTCTCGGACCGCGACGCCTTCCGCCGATTTGTCGAGCTTGCCCGGGAGGGCGCCGCCGCCTAGAGCGACAGCGCACACTCCACTTTCCCGGGCGGGCCGTCTTCACGGCCCGCTTTTTTGTTGTCGAGGAGAAAAGACCGCCGAACCGAAACCAATCGAGATGATCTCCAGCCCCCACAACGAGAAGCTGAAGCTGGTGCGCAAGCTGCGCGAGCGCCGGCAGCGCGAGCGCGAGGGCCTCTTCGCGAGCGAGGGCGAGGACCTGCTCGAAGCCGGGCTGGCGGCCGGCGCCGCGCCGCGCTTCGTCCTCGTCGCCGCCGGCAGCGGCCTGGCCGGCGAGGAGGTCGAGCCGCAGCTGCTGGCCGAGGTCTCGACGCTCGGTTCGGGGACGCGGGCGATTGCGGTCTGGCCGCAGGCCTGGGCCGAGGAGGCGGCGTCGCCCTGCGTCCACCTGCACGGCGTCGGCGACCCGGGCAACGTCGGCGCGATCGTCCGCACCGCGCACGCCCTGCTCGGCGGCACGCTGGCGCTCGGGCCCGATTGCGCCGACCCGTTCGGCCCCAAGGCCGTGCGGGCGAGCATGGGCTCGATCTTCGGCCAGCCGCTGCTGCGGGGCGGGGTGGAGGCGACGCCACGGCCGCGGGCGGCGCTGGTCGCGCACGGCGGCGCGGGCCTCGAGGCGCTCGACGGCGCGGCGACGCTCTGCCTCGGCGGCGAGCGCGAGGGCCTGCCGGCGGAGGCGCTGGCCGAGTGCGACGCGCAGGTGACGATCCCCCTGCGGCCGGGCGGCGCCGAGTCGCTCAACGTCGCCGCCGCGGCTGCGATCGCCGCCCAGTGGATATCGTCGCTCGCCATGCGGGAGACGGCCGAATGAGCTTGGAGCGGATCGAAGCGATCGAGTCCGAGGCGACGGCCGCGATCGAGGCCGCCCCGGGGACCGCCGAGCTGGACGAGCTGCGGGTCCGCCACCTCGGCCGCAAAGCCGAGCTGACGACGATCCTGCGCGGCATCGCCGAGCTGCCCGCCGAGGAACGGGGGAAGGTCGGCGGCGGCGCCAACCGGGTGCGCAAGGCGCTCGAAGAGCTGCTGGAGCGCCGTGCGGCCGAGCTCGACGCGGCCGAGCTGGAGGAGCGGCTGGCGAGCGACCGGATCGACGTCACGCTGCCCGGCGCGCCGGCCCACCCGGCCGGCCACCTGCACCTGATCACGCGGACGACGCGGCAGATCGAGGACACGATGGCCGGGCTCGGCTACCGGGTCGTCGAGGGCCCGGAGATCGAGCACGACTACTACAACTTCACCGCGCTCAACCACCCACCCGGCCACCCGGCGCGGATGCTCCAGGACACCTTCTACGTCCAGTCGCACCCCGAGGTGCTGCTGCGCACCCACACCTCGCCGGTGCAGATCCGCTCGATGGAGACGCAGCCACCGCCGATCTTCGTGATCGTCCCCGGCAAGGTCTACCGGCGCGACTCCGACGCCACCCACAGCCCGATGTTCCACCAGATCGAGGGGCTGGCGATCGGCGAGGGGATCACGCTCGCCGACCTCAAGGGGACGCTGGAGGGGATGCTGCGGGCGATCTTCGGCGCCGAGCGCGAGATCCGCATGCGGCCGCACTTCTTCCCCTTCACCGAGCCGAGCGTCGAGGTCGACGTCTCCTGCTTCCGCTGCGCGGGCACTGGGTCGCTGCCCGGCGGCGGGCGCTGCAACCTCTGCAAGGGGCAGGGCTGGATCGAGATCCTCGGCGCCGGCATGGTCGACCCGAACGTGCTCGGCTTCGTCGCCGAGAACGGCTATGACCCCGAGCAGGTGCAGGGCTTCGCCTTCGGCATGGGGGTCGAGCGGATCGCGATGCTGCGCCACGCCGTCCCCGACCTGCGGCGCTTCTTCGACAACGATGTGCGGATGCTGGGGCAGTTCCTATGAGGGTCCCGTTCTCCTGGCTGCGCGAGTACTGCGACCCCGGCCTCGGCGCCGGCGAGCTGGCCGAGCGCCTGGCGATGACCGGGACCGAGGTCGAGCGGGTCGTCAGCGTCGGCCCGCCGAGCGCCGAGGGTTTCGTCGTCGGCTTGGTGCTGACCCGCGAGAAGCATCCGGACGCCGACCGGCTCAGCGTCTGCACGGTCGACACCGGCGACGGCGAGCCGCGGACGATCGTCTGCGGGGCGCCCAACGTCGACGCCGGCCAGACGGTGCCGGTGGCGCTGCCCGGCGCGACGATGCCCGGCGGCGCGAAGCTCGGCAAGGCGAAGCTGCGCGGGGTCGAGTCGCACGGGATGATCCTCTCCGCCGCCGAGCTCGAGGTCGCCGAGGAGTCGGCCGGGATCATGGTGCTCGACGACGGCCCCGCGCCGGGGACGCCGCTGGCCGAGGTGCTGCCGGTGGCGGAGCCGGTGCTCGAGCTCGAGGTGACGCCGAACCGGGTCGACTGCTTCGGCGTCTACGGCGTCGCCCGCGAGGTCCACGCGATCAGCGGCGCGCCGCTGGCGCCCGAGCCCTGGGCGGAGGACGCCGTCGCCGAGGGCGAGGGCGAGGCGAGCGACTACGCATCGGTGACGGTCGAGGCTCCGGAGCTCTGCGCGCGCTTCACCGCGCGCGTCTTCACCGAGGTGACGATCGGCCCCTCGCCGGCCTGGCTGCAGGCGCGGCTCAGCGCCGCCGGGCAGCGGCCGATCAACAACGTCGTCGACATCACCAACTACGTCATGCTGCTGACCGCGCAGCCGCTGCACGCCTTCGACCTCGACCGGGTGCCGAATGGCGCGCTGACCGTGCGCACGGCGAGCGAGGGCGAGAAGATGAAGACGCTCGACGACGTCGAGCGCACTTTCGACGCCGAGACGGTGCTGGTCTGCGACGAGCGCGGCCCCTCGGGCATCGCCGGGATCATGGGCGGCCAGGTCTCCGAGGTCTCCAAGGAGACGACTCGCGTGCTGCTCGAGGTGGCGACCTGGAACGGGACGAACATCCTGCGCACCTCACGGCTGCTCGGGCTGCGCTCCGAGGCCTCCTCGCGCTTCGAGAAGCAGCTCCACCCGGCGCTTTGCATGCGGGCGCAGAGGATCGCCTCGCGGCTGATCGTCGAGCTCTGCGGGGCGAAGCTCGTGCCGGGGACGATCGACGTCGCCGCCGAGCCCCCCGAGGCGGCGCCGCTGCGGCTGCGCGGCGAGCGCGTCGCGGGGCTGCTCGGCATGGAGATCGCCCAGGCCGACCAGGTCGCCTACCTCGAGCGACTCGGGTTCGGCGTCGAGACCGAGGGCGACGATCTCGTCGCGACCGTGCCGCCCGACCGCCACCATGACGTCACGCGCGAGGTCGACCTGATCGAGGAAGTCGCCCGCGTCCACGGGATCGACGAGCACCTGCCGTCGACCCTGCCCGCCGTCGGCCAGGCCGGCGGCCTGCGGCGCGACCAACGCCTGCGGCGGCGCGCCGAGGACGCGCTGCGCGACCTCGGCTTCGACGAGATCGTCGGCTGGAGCTTCACCGACCCGGGCGAGGCCGGGCGGCTGCGGATCCCCGCCGAGGACCCGCGCGCCCAACCCGTCGTCATTTCCAACCCGCTCTCCGAGGACCAGTCGGTGATGCGGACGACCCTGGTCGGCTCGCTGCTCGGCGCCGCCGAGCGCAACCTCGCCCGCGACGCCGACCGAGTAGCCCTCTTCGAGTCCGGCCGCACCTACCTCAACACCCCGCCGACGGGCCTAAAACCCACGCATAAGGTGGGAAATCGGCCCGTCGGCCCCCTGGGGGGCGGGTTTGCCGGGGGGATGGGGGCGCCGTTCGTTGAGGCGCACCGGCTTGGGGCGCTTGGCGTGGGGGCGCTGACGCCGGGGTCTTGGCGGGGCGGCGCGGTGGCGGCGGACTTCTACTCGCTCAAGGGTGTGCTCGAGGGGGTCGCGGCGCGGCTCGGCGTGGAGCTCGGCTTCGAGTCGGCGGGCGAGCCTTTCCTGCATCCCGGGCGCTCGGCCAGCGTGCTGGTCGACGGGGCGGATGCCGGCTGGCTCGGCGAGCTGCACCCGCTGGTCTGCCGGGAGTGGGACCTCGACGGCGCCGCTGGCTTCGAAGTCGATCTGGCCGCCCTGGTCGAGGGCGCCTCGGCGGGCGAGGAGGGCTTCGAGGATGTGACCACCTTCCCCTCGGTCCGCCAGGACCTCGCGGTCGTCGTCCCGACCGACGTCTCCGCGGCCGAGGTCCGGAGCGCGGTCCTCGCCGGTGGCGGCGAGCTGCTGCGCGAGGCCGCCGTCTTCGACCTGTTCGAAGGCGAGCAGCTGGGGGAGGGGCGCAAGAGCCTCGCCCTGCGGCTCGAGTTCCGCGCCGCCGACCGCACGCTCACCGACGAGGAGGTGGCGGAGCGGCGCGAGTCGATCGTCGCCGCGCTGAAGCAGATCGGGGGTGCGCCGCGTGAGTGAGCAGGCGAGAGTCCTGGTCGCCGGCGCCTCCGGCTTCACCGGCGCGCTCGCCGCCGAGCTGGTCTGGCGCCATCCGCGCATGGAGCTGGTCGCGGCGACCTCGCGCAGCGACGCCGGCAGGCGGCTGAGCGAGCTGTACCCGCGCTACCGGGCGCCGGTCGAGCTGAGCGTGCTCGAGCTCGACTCGCTGCCCGAGGTCGACGCGGCGATCGTCGCCTACCCGCACGGCGCCGCCGCGCCGACCGTCGCCGCCCTGCGCGAGCGCGACGTCGTCGTCGCCGACCTCTCGGCTGACTTCAGGCTGCGCGAGATGCCGACCTACGAGCGCTGGTACGGCGAGCACGGCGCGCCCGAGCTGTTCGGCGGGGGGGTCTATGGCCTGGCCGAGCTCTACCGCGAGCAGCTGCGCGGGGCGAAGCTGGCCGCCGTGCCCGGCTGCTACCCGACCGCGAGCGTGCTGGGCCTGGCGCCGCTGGCCGAGCGCGGCCTGCTGACCGACGTCGTCGTCAGCGCGATGCAGGGCACCTCGGGCTACGGCCGCAGCAGCGACGACCTCGTCCACTTCAGCGCGATGACCGAGAACGCCTTCCCCTACAAGACCGAGGGCCACCGCCACCGGCCGGAGATCGAGCAGGAGCTGGCGGCGCTCGGCAGCGCCACGCCGGTGACCTTTGTGCCGCACCTGCTGCCGCTCGACCAGGGTGAGCTGACGACCTGCTTCGCCCAGCTCGCCGAGCCGCTGGACAAGGAGGCCGTCCAGGCGCTCTACCGCGAGCGCTACGCGGATGAGCCGTTCGTCCAGACGCTCGACGGCCCGCCGAACCTGCGCGCCGTGCGCGATACCAACGAGTGCCATGTCTACGTCACGGTCGAGGAGCGCGGTCGGGTCCTCGCCTTCTCGGCGATCGACAACATCTGGAAGGGCGCGTCGAGCCAGGCGATCCAGTGCCTCAACCTGATGCTCGGCTTCGAGGAGACGGAGGGGCTCAGGTGAGCGAGTTCTTCAAGTCGCGGTGGGTGGATCCGCCGGCCGGGGTCGAGCAGCTCGACCCCGCGCTGCTCGCGCCCGGCTTTCGCGCCGGCGCCGCGCACTGCGGCCTCAAGGGCGGCGGCAAGACCGACGTCGGCCTGCTCGTCTGCGACGCGCCCGCGGCCAGCTCGTCGCTGCTGCTGACGCGCAACGCCTCGGCGGCGGCGCCGGTCAGGGTCTGCCGGCGCCGCGTCGACCGGGGCGCCGTCCGCGCCGCGGTGGTCAACGCCGGCAACGCCAATGCCGAGACCGGCGAGCAGGGGATGGCCGACGCCTGGGCGATGTGCGAGCGGGCCGGAGAGAAGCTGCAGCTCGACCCCTCGCTGGTCGCCGTCGCCGAGACCGGCGTGATCGGCGTGCCGCTGCCGGTCGAGGCGGTGCTCGGCGGGATCGGAGAGGCCGCCGAAGCGCTCTCGGCCGCGGGCGCCGGCTCGTTCTCCGACGCGATCCTGACCACCGACCGCTGGCCGAAGAGCTGCACGCTGCGCGCCGGCGGGGTGACCGTCTCCGCCCAGGCGAAGGGAGGGGGGATGATCCAGCCGAACATGGCGACGATGCTCTGCTTCGTCCAGACCGACGCCGCCCTCGCCGACCCCGCTGCCGCCCTGCGCTCCGCCGTCGACGCCTCGTTCGAGCGGATCACCGTCGACGGGCAGATGAGCACCAACGACACCGTCCTCCTGCAGGCGACGGGCGGGGCCGGCGCGCCGCTGCCCGAGGGGCTGCTCGACGCGGTCCTGCTGCAGCTCGCGCTGGAGATCGTCGCCGACGGCGAGGGCTCGAGCCGGATCGGCCGGATCCAGGTCGAGGGCGCCGCCTCCGCCGCCGAGGCCGAGCGGGTCGCCCGCGCGATCGCCAACTCGCCGCTGGTCAAGACGGCGCTGTTCGGCCGCGACCCGAACTGGGGCCGGATCGCCCAGGCGGCCGGGATGGCGCTGGCCGGCGAGG
>DATFMX010000030.1:0-2896 GCA_035266685.1 Solirubrobacterales bacterium | reverse complement strand
AGTCGCGGACGTTCTCGCAGTAGGTCAGCCACTCCTCGGTGGCGTCGGCGAAGGTCTTGCCGGTCTTGACGATTCCCGGCAGCGATCCGTCGCGGGCCTGGCGCAGCAGCTCGTCAAGGTAAGCCTGCGCCTTGCCTTTGCTGAAGTAGCCGTCGGGCGGCGCGGTCTTCTCGGTCCACGCGAGGCCGAGGCGCTTTTTCTGCTGCCGCCCATCCGGCAGCCGGTACTTCGCGTACCAAACCGCGCCGCGCTTCCCCTTGCGCTTGAAGACGTGGCCGGAGATCGGGCGGGGCGCTGGCTGTCGCATCGGACCCAAAAGCTAGCACGTTTCGGGACCAATTCGGGACCAATTTCGTCCCTTCGTGCTGTATGGCTCTAATCTACCTGGCTCTACAGAGCCGAAATCCTTAGTGGGGCGGGAAGGACTCGAACCTTCGACCGACGGATTATGAGTCCGCTGCTCTAACCAGCTGAGCTACCGCCCCGTTGCTGGCGAGGGTAGCGGGCGGATGCGCTAGGCGCTGAACAGCTGGGCCAGCGAGCGGCCGACGTCGGGTGGCTCTTCTTCGCCCTGCGCCGCGGCGTTGGCGCCCTCGGCGAGGGCCTTGGCAGCATCGGCGATCTGGTGGGTGCGGCCACCGCGCAGCTCGCCGGACTTCTTCGCTTCGGCGAGGTCGGATTCCATCAGCCCGGCGAGCTCGGCGAGGCGGCGCAGGCCGACGGCGCCCGCCGTGCCCTTGAGGGCATGGGCCTCGGCGCGCAGGGTCTCGAAGTCTTCGGTCTCGGTCGCGAGGCCGGCCGCGATCACGTCGCAGCGCCGCCGCGCCTCTTCGGCGAAGGACTTGAGCAGCTCGGGGTCTGGTGCGGTCTTCTCGCTCATTCTCCGATCACATCCTCCACGACCTTGGTCAGGCGGTCCACCCCGAAAGCGCCCTCGACCTCCGCCCTGATCACGCCGTGGCGGTCGATCGCGAACAGCCACGGCTCGCTCGGCAGGTGGAACGCGCGCACCTGGGGCCGGACGTTCTTGCTCGGGTCGTTTTCGTTGTAGATCTCCATATGGATGAACGCGGCCTTGTCGCCGAACTGGTCTTTGACCTGCTCGGCAACGTCGACGACGGGGCCGCATACCCGACTCTGGCAGAACTGGGGGGTCGCAAACAAGAGGAAAATCGGTTCTTTGCCAAGAGCTTCGGCGAAATCGACCCGGTTTTGCGTATCCGGCGGCACCCGCGTGGTGATCTTCGAGAGGTCGCCGCCGACGTCCGACGCGGTCGGCGTGTGGATCTTCGGCGGCCTTTCCCCCAGCCGCGGCACATCCTTGAATTCGCCGACGGTCACGCTCGGCAGCAGCGTGGCGACGGTTTCGTCCCCCGGCTTGATCAGGGCCGCGATCCGCCACTCGCCGTCGCTGCTGAAGTCGATGTCCGTGTTGTAGACGATCGTCGCCGCGTTGGGGTCGCTGGTCGTCGTCTGGGCGCGATAGGCGGGCTTGGTCGCGAGGCTTTCGATCGATGCGGGAAAGGGGCCCCGGGCGGGGGCTTCCAGCGCTTCTTCTCGCGCCCTCGCAACAGAGCCCTTCTTCTGCTTGCCGTTCTTGCCGGTGCCGCCGCTGCTCCCCTTCGGCGGCGGGACCTTTGACACGTAGAGGGCGACCTTCGCATCGTCAACCTGGCTGCGATCGGCGTGGAAGACGCCGAAGGGGACGCGGTTCTCGCCCTTGAAATAGACGAGCGCAGCCGGCGAGACGACGAGTTCGGAGTGGCCGTCGGCCTCGTTGACGATTTCGCGCAGGTTCTTGCCTTCCGGCTGCGGGAATTCGCTCTTCGGCGGTGCAGGGCGGTCCGCGGCTGCCGCCGCGGTCGAGCCGCTGGATTCGGAGCCGCCGCCGCAGCCGGCGACCAGCAGGGCGACGGCGAGCAGGCAGGCGGGCACGCTTATGAAATGGCGCCGGGGCATGCGCGGCCCATGTTATTCAGCCGAGCCCGGCGAGCGGCGTATAGGGTGCCTCGCGGCTGACAACGAGCGTGAGGAGGGTGTCTTGGCTGAGCGAGCTGCACTGATCACTGGGGGCTCGAGCGGGATCGGGCTGGCGATCGCCCGCACGCTCGGCGAGGAGGGTTACGCGCTGACCGTCTCGGCGCGGCGGCCGGAGAAGCTCGAGGCGGCCGCCGGGGAGCTGCGCGACGCCGGCCTGGAGGTGCAGAGCGTCGCCGCGAACATGACCGACGAGGAGGATGTGGTCGGCGTCTTCGCCAAGCACCGCGAGGCCTACGGCCGGCTCGACGCGCTGGTCAACAACGCCGGCGTCGGGATCGGCGCCCCGATGGAGGAAATCCAGACGAAGCACCTCGACATGCAGCTCGCGGTCAACCTGCGGGCGCTGGTCATCGGCACCCGCGAGGGCCTGCCGATGCTGCGCGAGGCGGGGGCCGAGCACGGCAAGGCGCTGATCGTCAACACCGCCTCGATCGCCGGCAAAGGCGGCCAGGCTTGGCTTTCGGTGTATGCCGCGACCAAGGGCGCCGTGATCAACTTCACCCAGTCGACCCATCGCGAGGTCGGCAGCGCGGGCGTCCAATGCACGGCGCTGGCGCCGGGCTTCGTCGACACGCCGATGACCGAGTTCGCCAAGGGCCAGGTGCCGGCGGAGGAGATGATCCGCCCCGAGGACATCGGCGAGGCGGTGCGCTTCCTGCTGCACACCTCGCCCAACTGCCATGTGCCGGAGATCGTCTTCCAGCGCCCGAGCGAGGGCCTCGATACTCCCTGACGGGGCTCCGATGCGGTTCCTGGTCGCTGCCTTCGGTGACCCAGGGCATGTGTTCCCGGCGATTGCGCTGGGACGGGCGCTGACCGGTCGCGGACACGAGGTGACGATCGAGACCTGGGAGGA
>DATFMX010000029.1:0-45097 GCA_035266685.1 Solirubrobacterales bacterium | reverse complement strand
TTGCGGGTTTTTCGTCCGATCGGGGCGCGAGTGTTATGTCAACGCCCCCTACAGGACGGAGAGATTTCATGTCCCAGGAAATCTTCGACCAGGATCGGCCAACCAGAAGAAGCGCGATGGCGCGGCGGCTCGACGAAGCCTTCGCCGGCTGCGAGCACTGGACGCTCGCACCGCCGAGTCAGCGGCGCAGCGAGGCGATCTTCAGCCCGCCCGAGGCCAGTTCCTCGACGATGATCGGCAGGGCCGCCAGCGTGCGCGCCCAGGAGCCGGGGGTGCTGTAGTAGTCGGCGTCGTGCAGTAGCAGGACGTCGCCCGCGCGGGCGGAGCCGGTCGCCAGCCGGGCGATCGAGCGACCCGTCGCCGCTCCGCGCCAGTCCCTCCCCCAGCGCGACCAGAGCACCGGCCGCCAGCCGCGCTCGCGGACGCTGCGCAGGGCGGCGCCGGTGTAGATCCCGTAGGGCGGCCGGTGGTCGCCGATCGCCTCGCCGCTCGCCTCCTCGATCGCCGCCCGCCCGCGCTCGGCGTCGGCGGCGAACTGGCGGCGGGTCAGGCGCAGGGCGCTGCGGTGGCGGTGGCAGTGCAGCCCCACCCGGTGGCCGGCGGCGACGATCTCCGCCGCCAGCGCCGGCCGCCGCTCGACCTGCTCGCCGGCGAGGAAGAAGGTCGCCGGCGCGCCCGCCTCGCGCAGCGCCTCCAAAATCAGCGGCGTCCCCTGCGGGTGCGGGCCGTCGTCGAAGGTCAGCGCCACCCCGTCGAGGCCCTCCTGGCGTCGCACGATCCCCAGCCGCGCCGCGACGCGGGCCGAGTGCGGCGCCAGCGGGGCCTCGATCAACGGGCTTCGTGGGCGGCGGCGCCGCGCGTGGCGGCGGGGCGGTTCCGCTGCACGGCGGGCGTCGGTTCGTCTTCGTCCTTGCCGAAGTGGATGCGGCCCTCGAGTGGTTTGGCGACCACCTTGTAGGGGGCTTCGCGGTTGATCACCGTGAACAACAGGACGATCGCCAGGGCGGCGAGGCTGACCGCGGTCGCGACCCGCTCCATGCGCAGGCGCCAGACCGGCTGCGGCTTGACCCGTGGACGCGCCGCCAGCACCCGCGAGGAGATCGAGGGCAGCGAGGCGAAGCTCGAGTCGGGCGAGCGACGCTCGCGGGTCAGGTGGCGCAGCACCGACTCGAGCTCGTGCTCGGAGCGCGCCACTTCGGCCAGGCCGAAGCGCTCGAAGGCGGCGTTGTTGGCCCGCAGGTGGCCGACCGAGAAGCCGTAGGAGACGACCGGGCAACCGCGGATGTGCGCCTCCAGCACGGTCAGCCCGGCGGTCGAGTGGACCATCGCGTCGGCGGCGGCCAGCCAGTCGCTCATCTGCTCGGTGAAGCCGATCGCCCGCATCCGCTCGTTGTCGGCGTAGCGCTGCTCGAGCCGCTCGCGCAGCTGCTCGTTGCGGCCGGTGAGGCAGACGACGAGCGTGTCCTCCTCGCGCAGCGCGGCGTCGATCGCGCCGTCCAGGTCGCCGACCCCCCAACCGCCGCCGGAGACCAGCACGAGCCGCCCGTGGGCGGGCAGCTCGAGCGCCTCGCGCGCCGCGGCGCGGGTGCGCGGCATCAGGAAGTCGCGGGCGATCGGCGGTCGCAGCCACTCGACGCTGCCGGGGCCGACCAGGCGCTCGACCTCCTCGATCGACTCCGGGTGGGTGACGTAGTGCAGGTCGACCCCGGGATGCGCCCAGTAGCGCAGCCCGGCGAGGTCGGTGATCGCCGAGTGGACCGGCACGAGCAGGCGGCGGTTCTCGCGCAGCATGCCGAGCACGGCGGTCACGCCCGGGTAGGTGGAGATGACGACGTCGGGCTGGCGCTCCTCGATCGCCCGCATCAGGCCGCGGGCGCCGAACAGGTAGCTGAGGTGGTGCATCAGCCAGCGGGTCGGCGCGAACTTCGTGATCAGCCAGTACTGCAGGTCGAACAGCCAGGGCATCCAGCGGAAGGTGAAGCGCGAGCCGTCGCGGACCACCGAGCCGCAGATCTTCGCCATCGCCTGCAGCCCGTCGACGACCTCGACCTCGGCGTCGGGCATGTCGCGTTCGACGTCCGCCTTGATCATCCGCGCCGGCAGGTCGTGGCCCTCGCCGATGTCGGCGGTCATGATCAGCACCCGCGGCGGCTGCTCCTCGGTCCCGGCGCTGCCGCGCAGGACCGGCTTCAGCCCGGGCACCGGGTCGGGCGGCCGGGTCGTGTTGCGGACCCACTCGACGTAGCGGCGCACGCCCTCGCGGAAGCTCGTCTGCGCCTTCCAGCCGATCTCCTCCAGCGCGCGGGCGTTGGAGATCTCCTTGCCGGGGAAGTCGCCGGGACGCGGCGGCGTGTGGACGATCTCGCAGCCCTCGGTGTTTTCCTGCACCCGCTCGGCGATTTCGAGGATCGTCACGACCTCCTCGCCGGAGAGGTTGTAGGTGCGGTTGGCGGCTGCCGGGGCGAGCGCCGAGACGATCCCGTCGGCGAGGTCCTCGACGTAGATGAAGCTGCGGCACTGGCTGCCGTCGCCGGCGATCGTCAACGGCTTGCCTTCCAGCGCCAGGTCGGTGAACTTGGCGACGACGCCGGCGGCGCGGGCGCGTGGCCCGTAGGGGATGCCGAAGCGCAGCACCGTCGACTCCAGCTCGAACAGCTCGGCGTAGCCGGCGCAGTAGGTCTCGCCGGCCAGCTTGGTCGCCGTGTAGAGGTGGCGCGGCGCGGGGATCGGCGTGGCCTCGTCGACCGCCTGCTCGGCGCAGTCGCTGTAGACCCAGGTGGTCGAGCCGTAGACGACGCGGCCGACCTTGGCCCGGCAGGCCGCCTCGAGCACGTTGAGCGTGCCGCGCGTGTTGACCTCCTCGGCGAGCACCGGGTCGGCGAGGACGTGGGCGACGTCGGCGACCGCGGCGAGGTGGATGACGGCATCGCAGTCGCGCATCGCCAGGTCGAGGTTGGCGGGGTCGGTGATGCTGCCGGTGAAGGTCTCGACCTCGAGCGAGGAGTGGTAGGGAGAGGCGCTGAGGTCGAAGATCCGCGGCGTGTGGCCGTCGCGCATCAGCCGATCGACCACGTGCGAGCCGATGAAGCCGCCGCCGCCGGTTACCAGGACTCTCATGCTTCCTCCTTCGCGAGAGCGTCCTCGCGGCTCTCCGGTCGATAGTAGAGGGGGACACACCAGTGGTTCTGGGCCACCCACTCGGTGTTGGGAAGGTCGTCGTCGCGCCCCATGATCCGGTGGCACGGTTCCTCGTAGACGCGGCCGGTCGACTTCTCGATCGGCTCGAAGACGATGTACTTGTAGAGGCCGGAGGTCATCCCCTCGGGCAGCTCGAGGCGGGCCGGGTGCAGGGGGTCGAGGCGCTCGCGCGCGTACTCGTTCTTCCAGGCGACGATCTCCTCCATGCGGTCCGCCTGGACGAGGCCGAGCGCCGCGGTGAACTCGCTCATCCGGAAGTTGAGCCCGTCGACCTCGTGCTCGAACTTGCCGTAGTTGCGGAACTTGCGCGCGAACTCGATCAGCTCCTGGTTGGCGGAGACGAGCACCCCGCCCTCGCCGGTGGAGACGGTCTTGGTCGCGTAGAGCGAGTAGACGCCGGCGTCGCCGAAGGCCCCGGGGCGGCGCTCGCCCCACTCGGCGCCGTGCGCGTGAGCGCAGTCCTCGAGCAGGAAGATGCCGTTGGCCCGGCAGTAGGCGGCGATGCGCTCGGAATCGAAGCCGATGTGGCCGCCGATGTGGACGAGGATCGCCGCCTTCGGCTTGTGCCGCTCGGCCTTGCGCTCGAAGTCCTCGAAGGACATGCAGAGGTCGGTGCGGTTGCAGTCGACGAACTCGACCTCGGCGCCGGCGCCGATCGCCGCCAGCGGCGTCGCCATGAAGGTGTTGGAGGGGCAGAGCACCGTCTCGCCGCGCACCCCGGCGAACTCGAGCGCGGCGAGGGCGCCGCCGGCCCAGCTCGACAGTCCCACGCTGGGCAGCCCGTTCCAGCGCTCCCAGCGCTGCTCGAAGGCCTCCAGCGTCTTGCCCTCCGACCACTGCTCGGAGTCGAGCACCTGCGTCCACAGCTCGAAGAGCCGCGCGCGGTCACGGTGGTCGAACCCGATCGCGAACCTGCTCGCGTCGGGCGAGGTAACTGGAGAGGACAAAGCGCCGCCAGGCTAGCAGCGAATCCGGTCAGCTATCTAAATTTGGGCTTTAGATCGCGCTCAATCGCGGTTGGCGCTCTCGATCACCGCGCCGACCGTCTTCGAGCCGGCGAGCAGGACCGTGCCGGCGAGGGCGACCGCGACGAAGGCGAGCAGCGCGGCGCCGCCGAGCGGCGTCTCGCCCCACTTCTCGCCGAAGATCAGCGGCGCCAGCAGGACCGGGACGACGATCTGCACGGCGAACATCGTCGGCGCGACGCGCGTCGCGGGGCGGCGCTGCAGGGCGCTCATCTCGCTCAGCAGCGCGAGCCCCTCCGAGGCGGCGGCGCTGGCCAGCCAGGCGACCGCGACGAGCAGCGCCCCGGCGGCGAGCTCGTCGGTCAGCAGCTTGCTGGCGATCGCCGTCCAGGCGTAGCCGAAACCGGCAGCGACGGTCGCCAAGCCGCCGAGCGCGGCAACGCTTCCGACTTTCTCCCCACCCTGGTGTGGAAAAAGTCGGAAGCGCAGCGCATAGGGGGCCAAGAGCGGGATCGCGACCAGGACGAGGGCGAGCGTGATGCCGGCGGCGCCGGCGTGCTCGGTCGTCCGTTCCGGCGCCGCCCAGGCGACGCCGGCGACGCCGAGGACGATCGCGGCGACCGCGACCCCCTCCCGGACGCCGGGCGACTCGTCCAGCCGCGTAACCCCCAGCCAGAGCAACAGGATCAAGCCGGCGGCCAGACAAGGCTGCACCACCGTCAGCGGCGCCAGCAGCAGCGCGACGATCTCCAGCGGCCAGCCGAGCAACCCCAGCGCCGTCGCTCCCAGCCACCGCCGGTTCCTCACAAGCTTCCCGATCAGCGACAGCCGCAGCCCATGCTCCTCCGGCACCTCCCGCACCTGCAACGCCTGCAGCGCGATCGAGGTGTTGTAGAGCAAAGAAGCTCCAACCGCGGCCACTATGCCAAGAGCAAGCACCGGCCGACCCTACTCGCGCGGGCGACAGGACCCGCGCGCCTACAGCTCAGTCCCTACGTCTCTTGGTAAAGCGGCCCGTCGCCGCCCTCGGGCAGCGTCAGGCGCCCGCCCTTGGCGGTGATCGCGCCGCACTGGACGCAGTTGGAGGCGGTGACATGGACATCGACCTCGGCAGCGCCGCTCTCGAGTTGCTCGTCGGGGATCTCGTAGACCTGCGCCGGGCACATCGAGACCCACGTCTGGGCGAGCTCGCGCGGCACCCTGGTCTGGATGCGCACGTGGTTGGGCGCGTCGTCGCGGGTCGCGTTGCCGGAGAGGAAGACCGAGTCGAGCTTGTTGAACGTGACCTCGTTGTCGGGCTTGGGGTAGCGCTCCGCCGCGTTGCCGAGCTGCATCGCCGGCTCGGCGTTGTCCTCGACCGGCATGTGGCCGGGCGGGAAGTTCCCTTTGCTCGCCACCAGCATGTTGGCGACGATGCCGCCGCGGATCAGCCCCTTGCTCAGCGGCTGCTTCATGTTGCGCGACTTGTAGAGGTCCTTCTCGATCACCGAGTTGCGGATCGCCTCGTCGTAGCTTTCGAAGTTGACCGAGTCGATGTCCTTCTTCAGCGACTCGACGATCGCCTCCGCCGCGTACATGCCGGCGTGCATCGCGTAGTGGACGCCCGCGAGTTCGGCGATGTTGACCATCCCGGCGCAGTCGCCGGCGACCAGCATGCCGGGCACCGAGAAGCGCTTCGGCAGCGAGAAGTAACCGCCCGAGGGGATCGTCTTCGCGCCCCAGCCGACCCGCTTGCCGCCCTCGATGATCTTCTTGATGAAGGGGTGCTGCTTGAAGCGCTGCAGCTCGTCGTGGACGGAGAAGGTCGCGTCGGTGTAGTCGAGGCCGACGACGAGGCCGAAGCAGACCTTGTCCTCTCCCATCGGGTAGATGAAGCTGCCGCCGGCCTCCTTGTACTTGGCGCCCCAGCGCAGCGGCCAGCCGAGCGTGTGGATCACGCGGTCGAGCGGCTCGGGCACCTCCCAGACCTCCTTCACCCCGAGCTCCCAGGCCTGCGGGTCCGAGCCGTCGGTCATGCCGAAGTAGTCGTAGGCGGAGTAGGTGAGGTGGCCGATCGTGCCCTCGGCGAGCACCGTCGCCTTGGCGACGACGTCGGAGCCGGGCTCGAAGTTGCCGAGCTCTTCGCCCTCCTTGCCGCGACCGCGGTCGCCCGAGCGCACGCCCTTGACGATCCGGTCCTCGACCAGCAGCTTGTCGGCGGCGGTCTCGGCGAGGATGTAGACGCCGGCCTCTTCGGCTTTGTCGGCGAGGAAGCGGCCCAGTTTGGAGACCGACATCGTGTAGGTGCCCTCTTTGCGGAAGTTCGGCGGCGGCGGCTTCAGCGGGATCGCCGCCTTCGAGGTGAGGAAGTAGGTGGCGTCCTTGGTCACCTCCTGGTAGACCGAGGGCCAATCGCCCGGGTCCATGTCGGGGAACAGCCGCGTCATCGCCGAGGGGTCGACGTTGGCGCCGGAGAGCAGGTGCGCGCCCGGGACTTTGCCCTTCTCGATCACCGCGACCGGGACTTCGCCGAGCTTCTCGGTCAGCTCCGGCTCGTGCTCGAGCAGCTGCATCAGCCGGTTGGCGCAGGCGAGGCCCGCCGGGCCGCCGCCGACGATCGCCACCCCGACCTCGATCCGGTCGTCGACCGGGTCGGTCGGCGGGCCGATCGCATCGGCGGAGTCGAACGGCGGCGGGTAGTCGATCGGCTTTACGGCAGGCATCGCTTTGCTCCTTTGTCGCGGTCGAGGGTGAGGCCGAGCCTGCGGCTCAGCCTCCCTTCTTCGCTTTGATCGCCTCGGTCAGCTTGGGGACGATCTTGTGCAGATCGCCGACCACGCCGAGGTCCGAGAACTCGAAGATCGGCGCGTTCTGGTCCTTGTTGATCGCGAGGATGTTCTCCGAGTTCTGCATCCCGACCTTGTGCTGGATCGCGCCGGAGATGCCGGCGGCCAGGTAGAGCTTCGGCGCGACCGTCTTGCCGGTCTGGCCGATCTGGGCCGCGTAGGGGTACCAGCCGGCGTCGACCACGGCGCGGGTCGCGGCAACCGCCCCGCCCATCGCCTCGGCCAGCTGCTCGCACTGCTCGAAGCCCTCCGCCGCGCCGAGCCCGCGCCCGCCGCCGACGAGGATCTCGGCGTCCTCGATGTTGACGTCGGCGCCGCGCTGTTCGCCGCGCGTCACCAGCTTCGCCTTGGTCGACCAGGCCGAGAGCTCGACCTCGACGTCGATGACCTCCGCCGTGCCGCCGCTCTCGTTGGCGTCGAAGGCGTTGAGCCGGCCGATGATGATGCCGGGCTCTGAGACGTAGCCGACGTCGGCGACCTGCGAGTCCTGCAGGATCGGGCGCTCGACGACGAGCTTGCCGTCCTGCACTTTGACCGCGGTGACCTCCATCGTCACGCCGGCGTTGAGCCGTGCCGTCAGGCCGGCGCCGATCTCAAAGCCGAGCAGGCCGCCGCCGAACAGGGCGTAGCTGAAGCCCTCGTCGGCGATCACCTTGGCCATCGCGTCGACGATCGGCTGGGCGAGCCCCTCGGGGACGCTCTTGGCCCGGTAGACCTTGGCCGCGCCCCAGTTGCCGAGCGAGGCGCAGGCGTCGTCGGCGATGTCGCCGACCACCAGCGCGGCGGCCTCGCCGCCGATCTCGCCGGCCAGCCTGGCCGCCTCGGAGATCGCCCCGAGCGAGTTCTTGTTGAAGTTGCCCTCGTCGTCGTGGAGGGCGTAAGTCAGGATGCCTGCCATCTAGATCAGCTTCCTCTCGTCGAGCCAAGCGACGATCTTTTCGACCGTCTCGTTGGTGTCCTCGTCCTCGATGATTTCGCCGGCCTCCTTGGCGGGCGGCGGGTTGAGCGCCAGCACGCTGGTCTTCGAGCCGGCCTCGCCGACCATCCCGCCGTCGATGCCGACGTCGCCGGTCGCCTTGCCGTCGAGCGGTTTTTTCTTCGCCCCCATGATCGCTTTGAGGCTCGGGTAGCGGGGCTCGTTGATCGCGTCGCCGACGCTGATCACGGCCGGCAGCTCGACCTCGACCGTGTCGTAGCCGTACTCGGCCTGGCGCTCGCAGCGCAGCTTGCCGTCAGCGACGTCGATCTTGATCACCTGCGTCAGCGAGGGCATCTGCAGGTGGTCGGCGACGACTGCGCCGATCGTGTAGCACTCGCCGTCGTCGGACTGCTGGCCCAACAGGACCAGGTCCGGGCTCTCGGACTCCAGCACCTTCGCCAGCGAGTAGCCGGTGGCGCAGACGTCGGAGCCGGCCAGCGCGTCGTCGGCGAGATGCACCGAGCGGTCGGCGCCGAGCGCCACCGCCTTGTGCAGCGCGCGCACGGCGGAGTCGGGGCCCATCGTCACCGCGACGACCTCCTCGACCGGGATGGAGCCGCCCTCCTTGATCTGCATGGCGGCCTCGATGGCGTGGGTGTCGAAGGGGTTGAGGTTTTTCTCGCCGCTACGGTCCAGACGCATCGTTCCGGGGTCGATGCGCTTCTGGACGGCGGCGTCCGGAACCTCCTTGACCAGGACGCAGATCTTCAACTTTCAAGCCTCCTTGGCTGTTGCTCGGACCGGTTGACTGACCAGTCAATCAGTCTATCTATACATCAGGACATGTGCTGTTCCGAGTGGCGCTCCTCGGCACCGCTGCGGATGAAATCGACGATCTCGTCGGTGCCCGCGCCGGGCGTGAACACCGCTGCGACCCCGAGCTGCTTCAGCTCCGGGATGTCCTCGGCCGGGATCGTCCCCCCGACCGTGACCAGGACGTCATCGACGCCCTGCGCCTTCAGCAACTCGACGACCCGCGGCACCAGCGTCATGTGGGCGCCGGAGAGGATCGAGAGGCCGACCGCGTCGGCGTCCTCCTGGATCACCGTCTCGGCGATCTGCTCCGGCGTCTGGTGCAGGCCGGTGTAGATCACCTCCATCCCCGCGTCGCGCAGCGCCCGGGCGATGATCTTGGCCCCACGGTCGTGCCCGTCCAGGCCGGGCTTGGCGACGACGACGCGGATCTTGCGGGCGATAGCTGCCTCCATTGCGGCCGGGAGATTAGACGAACCCCGCCACGCGACCTGCATCGAGCCCCAAATAGGGGTCCGATGCAGGTCGGACGGTTAGAAGACCGGGGACTCGGTGTAGGTGCCGAAGACGGCTTGGAGGGACGAGATCATCTCGCCCTCGGTCGCGCGGGCTCGGGCGGCTTCGAGGATCGGCGGCATCAGGTTGGCCTCTCCGGCGGCGGCCTGCTTGAGCGCGGCGAGGGTGCGCTCGACCTCGGCGGGGTCGCGGCGGGCTCGCGTCGCCGCCAGGCGGTCGGCCTGCTTGCGTTCGAGCGCCGGGTCGATCCGCAGGATCGGCGTCTCGGCTTCGTCCTCGGCGACGAAGTCGTTGACGCCGACGACGATCCGCCGCCGCTCGTCGACCTCGCGCTGGTAGGCGAAGGAGGCGTCGGCGATCTCGCGCTGCGGGAAGTTGCCGCGGATCGCCTCGACCATCCCCCCCAGCTCGTCGATCCGGGCGAAGTAGTCGTAGGCGGCGGCCTCCATCTCGTCGGTCAGCTGCTCGACGAACCAGGAGCCGCCGAGCGGGTCGGGCGTGTTGGCGACGCCCGATTCGAAAGCGATCACCTGCTGGGTGCGCAGCGCCACCCGCACCGCCTCCTCGGTCGGCAGCGCAAGCGCCTCGTCGAAGGAGTTGGTGTGCAGCGACTGGGTGCCGCCGAGCACCGCCGCCAGCGCCTCCAGCGAGGTGCGGACGACGTTGTTGAGCGGCTGCTGCGCGGTCAGCGAGACGCCGGCGGTCTGAGCGTGGAAGCGCAGCCGCATCGACTCCTCGCGCTTCGCCCCGTAGGTGTCGCGCAGCTCGCGCGCCCAGATCCGGCGCGCCGCGCGGTACTTGGCGACCTCCTCGAAGAAGTCGATGTGGGCGTTGAAGAAGAAGGAGAGGCGGGGCGCGAAGTCGTCGACGTCGAGGCCGCGCTCGAGCGCCCGCTCGACGTAGGTGAAGCCGTCCTTGAGCGTGAAGGCGAGCTCCTGCTGGGCGGTCGAGCCGGCCTCGCGGATGTGGTAGCCGGAGATCGAGACCGGGTGCCAGCGCGGCATGTTCTCCGAGCACCACTCGATCATGTCGGTGACCAGGCGCATCGCCGGCTCGATCGGGAAGCACCACTCCTTCTGCGCGATGTACTCCTTGAGGATGTCGGTCTGGATCGTGCCGCCTAGCTTCTCCGCCGGCACGCCCTGCTGCTCGCCGACCAGCACGTAGAAGGCGAGCAGGATCGCAGCCGGCGCGTTGATCGTCATCGAGGTGGTGACGCCGCCCAGCGGGATCCCGTCGAAGAGCTGTTCCATGTCGTCGAGGCTGTCGACGGCGACGCCCTCGCGGCCGACCTCGCCGAGGCTGCGCTCGTGGTCGGAGTCGTAGCCCATCAGGGTCGGCATGTCGAAGGCGGTCGAGAGCCCCGTCTGGCCGTGGCCGAGCAGGTAGTGGAAGCGCTCGTTGGTCTCCTCGACCGTGCCGAAGCCGGCGAATTGGCGCATCGTCCAGAGCCGCCCCCGGTACATCGACTCGTACGGCCCGCGGGTGAACGGGTAGGCGCCGGGACGCCCGATCGACTCGTCCGGGTCGGCGGGCGCCCGCTCGGGCCCGTAGAGCGGCTCGATCGGCTGCCCGGACATCGTCCTGAACTCCGCCTCCCGCTCCTCCAGCGGCTTCTGAGTCGGCTCGGTCGCCACACGGACAGTCTAGGTCCCCCCGCCCAGCGCGGTAGAGGTTTGGGCCGGTATGCGACCCAAACCTCTACCGCGCTGCCGAAGGGTGGCTCGCCGCGTGGTGTTTGCGGGTTTTCCGTTGACAAACAGCGCCTATGCACGGAGGCCGGGGCGGCGCTGGCCTGAGAGCGTGGCGGATGCAGGTTCAAACGTCATGCAATTCACTACAGCGGAGGTGCCTTAAGTGCGTAGAGGACTGGAGTTGGGCGGAATCGTCGCGGGGATCATCCTGATCGCCTTCGGCGTCGTCGCCATCGTGATGGGGGCGAACGGAAGCGACACCGTCTCGACCGAACTCAGCCGGCAGAGCATCGTCGGCACGCCCGACATGACCCCGGACGCGATCGCGGCCGAGGCGAGCGAAGCCGGCCTGCCGGCCAGCGTCGGCCTGCCGACCTGCGACGTCGCCGAAAAGCCGGTCGACAACGGCGAAAGCGCCCGTTGCTTCGCCGACTACATGCGGATCCACGCGCTCGAGGCGACCGGCGGCTTCACCTACTCGGAAATGGGCCAGTTCGAAGCCAAGCCGGGCACGCCGAAGAGCGAACTGTCGCCGGGTGGCGGCACGAGCAACGAACAGTTCGCCGCGATCGATCGGGAAACCGGCGAACCGGCCGAAAACGGGGCACGCGAGACCTGGATCACCGAGACCGCGCTGGCGACCGCGCTCAACACCGGCTACATGGCCGAACGGCTCTCGCTGTTCGGAATCGTGATCGGGATCGCCCTGCTGCTGACCGGGATCGGCTTCCTCGTCCTCGTCGCCGGCGGCGCGGTACGCAACCCCGACACGATCCTCGGCTTCCTCCACTCGCACAAGCCGCACATGCCCAAACGCGGCGAAACCGGCCCGCCGCGCTGATCGACCCCTCCCCCCGCCCCGGCGCGGTAGAGGTTTGGTCCGGATACCGGCTCAAACCTCTACCGCGCCGGTTTTTTGGGGGGTCAGGACGAGCTTTCTTCGCCCGCCAGGACTTCGAGGTCGTTGGCGACCCAGGTCGGCAGGAAGGGGTAGACCATCCCGGCCCGCTCGTAGCCGCTCGCATCGATCAGGTAGATCGCGTCGGTGTGTTCGATGTCGCCCTTCGTCTGCCGCACTTCGATCCCGTACTTGCGCCAGACCGGCGCCAGCTTCGCTCGCGATCCCAACAACCAGCGCCATTCGAATGAGGAGAGGCCGAAGCGCTTGATCGCGCGGCGCGCCGAGCCCGGCGTGTCGGCCCAGGGGTTGACGCTGACCGCGACCACGACGGGACGCTCGTCGGCGGGCACCATGCGAAAGGCCGCAGCGAGCGCCCGGCCCTCGAGCGGGCACTCCTGGTGGCATTGGGAGTCCATGAAGGCCAGGATCACCGGTCGTCCGCGCAACGAGCCGAGGGCGAACCGCCGGCCGGCCTGGTCGGGCAGCGAGAATTCGGGCGCTTCGCGCAGGCCCGCCGGCCAGACCGCCGCGCCGCGAACCTGGGCGGCGCCGGAGCCCCGGCCGTCCGAGCCGGCGCCGCGGAGCTGGTGCGCGACGACGCCGATCAGGACTCCGCCGAGCGCCGCCAGGGCGAGCGCGAGCGCGGCGAAGCGGCGGCTCAAGGGTGCTTCCGCCCCGCCACCGCGTACCAGGCGAGCAGGGCGATCAACACTGCCAGGGGGAAGACGGTCGAGAAGACCCCGGAGAAGCTCGTCCAGCCGGCGGCTGCGATCAGTGTCTGCATCGGTTGCATCTCATCCAACTCCAGTCGGAAGCGGTTTTGCCGGGCCGCTGCGGCCCCGCGCCTCGCGGGGCCCCAGCCAACGGTAGGCGATCGCCACGATCGCGATCGCGTAGGGAAGCGAGGCGGGCACCCACATCACCCCGGCGGCGAACTGCTGGTCGGTCAGGGCGGAGATATGGCCGGGACGGGACGACTCCTCGGCATAGACGGCGTACAGCGGCGAGGAGGCGAGCGCGAGGACGATCGCCAGCACCCAGCCGACGACCATCGTCGCCCCCAGGTAGGCGAGTTTGGCGGGCTCGCCGAGGCGCGAGCGCCACGGCGGCGAGTAGATCACCCGGGTCCAGAACAACAGCGCGGTGGCGAAGAAGGCCAGGTGCTCGACGGCGTGCAGGGCCGCGGAGCGCAGCGCGGCGTCGTAGAGGACCGGCAGGTGCCAGGCGCAGAAGTCGAGGTTGAAGATCAGCCAGGAGACGAGCCCGCCGCCGAGGAACGCCGCCAGCCGCCGCAGCGGCGACCAGCGCGGCGACGAGGTGAGCGCGCGGGAGACCGGCCGCCGCAGGCCGGCGGGCACGCCGCGCCACATGCGCGGCCATGGCCGCGCCAGGGCGAGCAACGGCGGCGCCACCCCGATCAGCAGCACGTGCTGGACCATGTGGGCCCAGAACAGCTCCTCGGCGAGCTCGTCGAGCGGCGAGTCGAGCGCAGCGAGGATCGCCGCTAGGCCGGCGAAGAAGGACGCCGCGCGCCAGCGGTCCCCGGCCCGCGGCGCGCGCCGGCCCCGGCCGCCCAACAGGTAGAGCGCCGCCGCGCCGAGCACCCAGATCAGCGCCGGACCGCCGGTCCAGTCGAGGGGCGTGGTCAGCGCCGCCACCATCGCTCAGACGAGGTAGAGGACGACCCAGGCGAGCACCCCGATCGCCGCCAGCAGCGCCCAGTAGTAGGCCGCGGGGGCGAAGCCCTCGGGCAGGTCGTCGCCCCTGCCGCGACCCCGCAGGCCGGCCGCGAACACCGACTCCACCCGGTAGATCGCCAGCAGCGCGACGACGACGTAGAGCGCCGTCCAGCCGAAGAAGACGCTGGCGTAGCCGCCGCTTTCGGGGCCGAAGGAGAGGTGCGCGTACTCGACCCCCTGGGCGACGCAGGCGAACAGCCCCAGCGCCACGGCGACCCCCGCGGCGGCGACCCAGGCCCGCCCGTTGCGCGCCGCGCGGGCGGCGTAGAGGAAGGCGGCGGCGCTGAGCGCCAGCGCGGCGGCGATCACGACGCCGTAGCCGCCCGGCGGTTCGACCCCGGCTGGGCGCCAGAGCTCGTTGTTGTCGAGCGAGCGCAGGTAGAAGTAGGCGAAGACGAAGCCGAGGAAGAACATCACCGTCGCCCCGGCGATCAGCGCGAAGCCGATCCGGTCGATCCGCTCGTGCAGCTCGGGCGACTCCACGCTGGTGTCGATCCGCTCTCCTCTGGCTTCGCTCACGATTCGCTCCTACCCCGAGGCCGGCGCCTCGGCCGGCTCCGGGGGGGCGGCCGGAATGCCGTATTCGTAGGGGTCGGAGTCGATCGTCGGCTGGCGCTCGTAGTCGTTGGCCGGGATCGGCGTCGGCGTCTGCCACTCCAGCGACTTCGAGTCCCAGGGGTTGTGCGGCGCCGGCTTGCGCGCGATCAGCAGCGAGTAGACGGCGTTGGCGAGGAAGACGAGCATCGAGGCGCCGAGCACGAAGGCCGAGATCGAGACCCAGACGTTGAGCGGCTGCAGGTGCGAGGGATAGGTCACGACCCGCCGCGGCATCCCCATCAGGCCGAGCGCGAAGAGCGGGAAGAAGGTCGAGTTGAACGAGATGAACATCGCCCAGAAGTGGATCTTGCCCAGCCGTTCGTTCAGCATCACGCCGAACATCTTCGGCACCCAGTAGTAGATCGCGGCGAAGAAGGTGAAGACCAGCCCGCCCATGATCGTGTAGTGGAAATGGGCCATGACGAAGAAGCTGCCGTGGGTGGCTACGTCGCTGGGGACGTCGGAGAGGAAGACGCCGGAGGCGCCGCCGACGAAGAAGTTGAAGAACCAGGCGAGGCAGAACAGCATCGGCACCGTGTAGCGGATCTTCGCCCGCCAGAGGGTTCCCATCCCGGCCAGGAAGACGAGCCCGGTCGGCACCGAGATCGCCTCGGTGGAGAACATGTAGAAGGGCCGCAGCGAGGAGTTGAGGCCGCTGACGAAGAGGTGGTGCTGCCAGACGAAGAAGCTGAGCAGGGCGACCCCGACGATGCCCGCCACCGCCACGCGGTATCCCCAGAGCGGTTTGCGCGCGAACACCGGCAGGATCTCCAGCACGACGCCGAAGCCGGGCAGCGCCAGCACGTAGACCTCCGGGTGGCCGAAGAACCAGAACAGGTTCTGGAACAGGTACGGACTGCCGCCGGCGCTGGCGAGGAAGAACGAGGTCTGCGCGCCGCGGTCGAAGGCGACCATCAGCAGTACGGCGATCAGCACCGGCGCCGCGAGCACCATCAGTGCGCCGGTGCTGAGCGCCCCCCAGCAGAAGATCGGCAGCCGGCGCCAGGTCAGCCCGGGGGCGCGCATGCTGACGATCGTGGTGATCATGTTGACGCCCAGCAGGGTCATCGAGATCCCGACCAGGGCGAAGAAGAAGATGTAGGAGTCGAAGCCGAAGTTGGCCTGGTCGTTGAGCGGCGCGTAGCCGGTCCAGCCGGTCGGGAAACCGCCGAAGAAGAGGGTCGTCATCAGGATCGTCCCGGCCGCCATCAGCAGCCAGAAGGTCAGCGACTCGATCCGCGGGAAGGCCATCCTCCGGGCGCCGATCATCAGCGGCACGAAGTAGTTGGCGAACGGGCCGAGCACGCCCGAGGTCATGATTCCCATCATCATCGTGCCGTGCAGGCCGACCAGAGTGAGGTAGTTGCCGGCGCCGAACACCTGCGGCGTCGGGCGCAGCAGCTCGGTCCGGATCAGCATCGCGTTGAGCCCGGCGATGAAGAAGAAGAGACCGACCCCGCAGAGGTACTGGATGCCGACGACCTTGTGGTCGGTGCAGAGGCGGAAGTAGCGCCCGACGCCCTGCGTCTCCCCTTCGACGTGGGTGCGGCCACGGCCGACCATCCGCGCCAGCGGGTAATTGGCGAAGCCGAGCCCGCCGAGGAAGCCGAGCACCGCGAAGATGTAGCCGAGCATCAGCGCGACGTCGTTCTGGTTCGTGTCCTCGAAGAATTCGAGGCTGCGGGCGTGGATCTGGTGGCCGAGCCACCAGCCGACGTAGAAGCCGACGATCCCCAGCACGATCCCGCTGAGCAGGTTGAAGCCGACCAGGCGCCGCCAGGCGGGCTGCCTCGCCACCGCCCCGTTCATCCGCCCCTCCTATCCGGTTCGGGGAAGTAGTGGTTCGAGTATTTCGGCAGCACCTTGGCGGCCGGGGCGAAGACCCGCTGCTGGTTGTGGATCCAGCGCAGGAACTCGGCGTCGCTGACCACCTGCCCGGTGTCGAACATGTAGCCGTGCCAGAGGCCGCAGAGCTCGTTGCAGTGGATTTCGAACGGCTCTTCCTCGTCCGGCTTGACGTAGGCGATGTTGTCGACGCCGGGGTTGGCGTCGGCCTTGACCCCGAGCTTCGGCGCCCAGAAGGAGTGGATCACATCGAGCGAGGTGACGTGGAAGGCGACCTGTTGGCCGACCGGCAGCTCGAGGTGCGCGGTCTCGATCCCGCCGTAGGTCGGGTAGCGGTAGGTGAACTCCCACTGCTGGGCGATCACCTGGACCGGCATCGCCTTGCCGTCGGGCTTGAAGGCGGGGTCGGGGCCCTGGCCGCCGCCCGCGCCGGCGTCGGCCAGCTCGACCGTGCCGAAGGCGGCGAGGAAGATGACGATGACCGTCGTCACCGCCAGCCACCAGACCGAGACGCGCTCGTCGCCGCGCACCGCTAGGCCTTCCGCGGGGCCGTCCGCGCGGCGGCGGAAGGCGACCAGGCTGTAGGCGAAGAAGACGAGGATCGAGGCCGCGATCGGGGTGACGATCCCGAACAGCACGGTGTTGTCGTAGACCTGTCCCGAGGCGGCGCTGCTGCTGTCGCCGGGCGGCAGGTTGGGGGCGATCACGGCGACGACGATCGGCGTCGCGATCGCGCTCAGCACGACCGAGGCGATGACGATCCGGCGGAAGTGGTTCGGCTCGTTCACGCCTCGGCCTCAGGTCACCTGGAGGAAGCCGTCCATATAGCCGATCGTCTGCATCGGCCCGCCGAAGCCGGCGAGGAAGCCGGCGGCGCAGGGCACGAAGCACTGCCAGCGGTAGCGCCCCGGCTTGCCGGTGCGGATCGTGAACTCGATCGTCTCGTGCGCCTGACTCAGGTTGCAGGGCCCTTCCTCGCACTGGTCGTCCTCGTCTTCGGGCACGCCGCGCAGCGGCACGATCAGGCCGAGCTGCGCCACCGCGAACGTGTGCGAGGCTTCTTCGGGCGGGATCGACTTCAGCGGCCTGCCGTCGACCAGCATCCGGTTGCCGACCGTGCCGTGGACCTGGGAGAGGAACGGGTTGCGCAGGCCGCTGTCGCCGTCGAACTGGTAGACGGTGAAATGCACCAGCGCGTGGGCCGGGACCTTGAAGTTGGTGCTGTGTACCCATTCACCCTGCGGATTTTTGATCAGGTAGGAGACCCAGCTCGGGTTGGCGTCCTGCGGGCCGATCGCCGCCTCGGTCTTCAGGTACACGTGGTAGACGCCGCCCTTGCGGCTCGCTTCGACCGGCGTCGGCGAGCGGACCAGGTCGGCTACGTAGAAGCCGATCAGCGCGGCGACCACGATCACCGCGGCTCCGATCGCCATCAGCCTTCCGGTCAGGGAACTCAGCACTCCCCCTTTCGCGCCGACGCGCGGCACCCACGCCACGCGCCTAATTGGATTCAATCTACCTCCGCAATCGGCGCATCGCAAGGGCGCCTATGCTCGGCGGTGAGGGAACTCTCACGATGAGCCGTCGAAACCTCGCCTACGCGATCGCCGCCGTCGCCGCGGCCGGCGCCCTCGCGACGCTGGTCCTGCTCGACTCCGGCGGCGGCGCGACCGGCAGGCCGGCGGCGCCGCTGCCGCGCGAAGTGCTGGTCCCCCCCAGGGCGACGCTCGCCACGCTGCGCGGCAGGCCCGCGGCGATCAACTTCTGGGCGAGCTGGTGCGAGCCCTGCCGCGAAGAGGCCGCCGGCTTCGAGCGCCTCGCCCGCCGCCTGCACGCCCGCGCCTCGCTGGTCGGGGTCGACTGGGAAGACGATCGCGGGGCGGCGCTCGGCTTCATCCACCGCTTCGGCTGGACCTTCCCGGTCCTCCGCGCCCCGCGCGGCAGCGACGGCGGGCGCTACGGGGTCATCGGCCTGCCGACCACGCTCGTCCTCGACCCGGCCGGCCGCGTCGCAGCCATCCTCCGCGGCCCGCAGAGCGCCGCCGACCTGGCCCGCGCGCTAGGCGTCGGCTGACGCCGAGGCCGGCGATCGTCGCCAGCAGGGCGGCAGCGACGGCGACGAGGCGGCGGCCGAGGCGCTCGAAGCGCATCGACTGCCAGCCTTCCTCGCGGGCGATCGCGGCCAGCTCGGGGTCGGGGTTGACGACGACCGGGTTGCCGACCGCGCGCAGCATCGGCAGGTCCGAGAGCGAGTCCGAGTAGGCGTAGGACTCGGCCAGGTCGATGGCGTGCTCGGCGGCGAACGCCTGCATCGCCTCGACCTTGCCGGGGCCGTAGACGAAGGGGCCGTCGAAGCGGCCGGTCAGCCTGCCGTCCTCCCCGACCTCGTAGCGCGTGCCCACCCCGCCGTCGAAGCCGAGCACGGCGGCCAGCGGCTCGACCACGCCGCTGCCGGCGGCGCTGACGATGAAGGTCGGCCGGCCGGCGTCCTGGTGGTTTTGCACCTCGTCGAGCATCTGCGGGTAGACGCGCGGCAGGATCGCCGCCATCACCTCCGGGTTCATCCGCTCGAGCCCGCGCGCCGGGACGCCGCTGAGCAGCTCGCGCACGCCGCGCAGCACCTCGGTCGTGCGCTCGTCGCTGACCCCGCGCAGGCGGTAGCGCAGGTGCTCGACCCCCCAGCTCGCCAGCTGGCGCCGGCCGACCAGCCCCCGCCGCGCGGCGACGCGGGCGAACTGCATCCCGCTCGACCCCGCCATCAGGGTCTTATCGAGATCGAAGAAGGCAGCGGCGCGCTGCAAAGGCTCAGACCTCGATGACTATCGCATCGCCCTGGCCGCCGCCGGAACAAATGGCAGCCACACCAAGTCCGCCGCCCCTTCGACCCAACTCGTGGACCAGGGAACCCACGATGCGGGCGCCGGAGGCGCCGATCGGGTGGCCGAGGGCGATCGCGCCGCCGTTGATGTTGACCTTGTCCTCCTCGACGCCGAGCATCCGCATCGAGTTGAGGGCGACCGAGGCGAAGGCCTCGTTGATCTCCCACAGGTCGACGTCCGCGGGGCTCTTGCCGATCTTCTCCAGCGCCTGCTTGGCGGCGTTGGCGGGGGTCTTCGCCAGGTAGGCGAAGTCGTCGGCGACGGTGCCGTAGGAGAGCACCCGGCCGAGCACGGTCTTGCCCTCCCTGTCGGCCCACTCCTCGGAGGCGACGACGATCGCGCCGGCGCCGTCGTTGACGCCGGGGGCGTTGCCGGCGGTGTGGGTCGCGTCGGGGCCGCCGATCGCCTTCAGCCCGGCGAGCGTCTCGACCGTGGTCCCCGCGCGGATCGCCTCGTCGGCCTCGATCGTGTTCTCGCCCTTGCGCGACTTGACCGTGACGCCGACGATCTCGTCGGCGAGCCGGCCGGCGTCGGTCGCCTCGGCGGCGAGCCGGTGCGAGCGCTCGGCGAATCGGTCCATGTCGGCGCGGGTGATCTCGAGCTCGTTGGAGACCTCGCTCGCCTCGTTGATCATCTGCTTTTCGGTGAACGGGTTGGTGAGGCCGTCGTGGACCATCGCGTCGATCGTCTCGACGTGGCCCATCCGGTAGCCGAAGCGGGCGCCCGGCAGCAGGTGCGGCGCGCCGCTCATCGACTCCATGCCGCCGGTCACCGCGACCTCGGTGTCCCCGGCGCGGATCGCCATGTCGGCGAGGCCGAGCGAGCGCATGCCCGAGGCGCAGACCTTGTTGATCGTCTCCGAGGGGACCTCCTTCGGGATGCCGCCCTTGATCTGCGCCTGGCGCGAGGGGATCTGCCCCTGGCCGGCCTGCAGGACCTGGCCGAAGACGACCTGCTCGATCTGCTGCGGGTCGACACCGGAGCGCTCGAGCGCGGCGGTGATGGCCTGCCCGCCAAGGTCGGTGGCGTCGAGCGAGGAGAGGGTTCCGCCCATCTTGCCGAAGGGCGTGCGTGCGGTTCCGAGGATTACGGTGCTGGGCATTTTTGACGGCCTTTCTGTCGTTTCTTGTGCCGGATCTCGGCTCGGACAGGGCCGTGCGGCCCTCGGCGGAAACGATAGCGACCCAACTCGATCGCGCGGTTCCTTGTGGACCCTGGAGGCGAAAAACGAACCACGCGATGGGGAGTGCATAGACTCGCCGCCCATGCGAGTCGAGGTGCGACAGTTCCCGCTGGACCAGATCGAGGCCGATCTGGTCGTCGCCGGCGTCTATGAGGGCGAGAGCCTGCCGAGCGAGCTCGCCGACGCCGCCGGCGCAGGCGACGCCAGGGGAGATTTCCAGAAGCTCGCCCTGCTCCACCCCGAGCGGCCGGCGCGCGCGCTGGTCGTCGGCCTCGGCAAGCGCGATGAGGCCGACGCCGAGCGCTTCCGGCTCGCCGCCGCCGTCGCCGCCAAGCAGGCCGGCAAGCTCGAGGCCGCCTCGCTCGCCTGGCTGCTGCCCGAGTCTGACGACGGCGAGGCGACCGCTGACGCGATCGTCACCGGGACGATCCTCGCCGACTACCGCTTCGACCGGCTGCAGAGCAGCGACCCGGGCGATCCGCCGGCGCCGCGGATCGAGTCGCTGACCCTGGTCGGGCCGGAGGGCCTCGCCGGGGCCGCCGAGGCGGCGCGCATCTGCGCCGAGGCGCAGAACCGCGCCCGCGACCTGCAGAGCCTGCCGTCGAACATCGCCACCCCCACCTATCTCGCCCGCCGCGCGAGCGAGCTCGCCTCGCAGCACCCGAAGGTCAGCGCCGAGACGATCGGCCGCGAGGAGATCGCCGCCAAGGCGATGGGCGGTATCGTCGCCGTCAGCCAGGGCAGCGCCGAGGAGCCGCAGCTGATCGTGCTGCGCTACGACGGCGGCGACGGTCCGGCGCTCGGCCTCGTCGGCAAGGGCGTCACCTTCGACACCGGCGGCATCTCGCTCAAGCCCTCGGCCTCGATGCACGAGATGAAGATGGACATGTCGGGGGCCGCCGCGGTGCTCGAGGCGGTCGGCGCAATCGCCGAGCTGGGGCTGCCGGTGAACCTGATCGCGGTCGTCCCCGCGACCGAGAACATGCCCTCGGGCACGGCGATCAAGCCGGGCGATGTGATCACGATGTACAGCGGCAAGACGGTCGAGGTCAACAACACCGACGCCGAGGGGCGGCTGATCCTCGCCGACGCGCTCGCCTACGCGGTCGAGCTCGGGGCGGAGCGGATCGTCGACCTGGCGACGCTGACCGGCGCCGTGCTGATGGCGCTCGGCTCGACCTACGCCGCGGTGATCTCCAACGACGACGAGCTGGCCGGCGAGCTCGAGGCCGCGGGCGAGGCGACCGGCGAGCTGGTCTGGCGCCTGCCCCTCCACCAGGAGTACAAGGACCTGGTCAAGGGCACCGTCGGCGACCTGACCAACGCCGCCGCGAAGCGCAAGGCGGGCACGATCTACGCCGGCTCCTTCCTCGAGGAGTTCGTCGGCGAGACCCCCTGGGCGCATGTCGACATCGCCGGCACCGCCTGGGACGTCGGCCGCCCCTACACCGGTAGCGACGCCAGCGGCTTCGGCGTCCGCCTCCTGGTAGAGCTCGCCCGCGAGCTGTCTGGCTGAGTCGCCGGGTAGTGCAGGTCGGCGGCGATCTCCTCCTGGGAGATCGGGATCCGCGGGGTCTTGGGGCGGTGATTCCTTTGCCTGTGGATCAGCCTCATCTTGCGCCTCCAATCGCGCTTGGTTGCTTCAAGCAACCGTTGTCCAGGGAACCCTAGCCGACTCGGTTGCTTGATGCAACCTTGTGTGCGAAGATCACTCCCGTGCTGCGCAGCGACTATCCCGACCAGGTCTGCTCGATCGCCAAAGCGCTCGAGGTGGTCGGCGAGCGCTGGAGCCTGCTGATCGTGCGCGACACGATGCTCGGCAACCGCCGCTTCGGCGAGCTGCAGCGCAGCCTCGGCGTCGCCCGCAACGTGCTCTCGGCGCGGCTGCAGCGGCTGGTCGAGGAGGACATCCTCGAACGTCGTCCCTACCAGTCGAGCCCGGAGCGCCACGAGTACTTCCTCACCGAGAAGGGGCTCGACCTCTGGCCGGCGCTGATCGCGCTGCAGGCGTGGGGCGACCGCCACTCCCCCGAGCCCGACGGCCCGCCGATGCTGATCGTCCACAAGCAGTGCGGCGGCCCGGTCAGCGATCGCGGCGTCTGCGAGCGCTGCGGCGAGCTCCTGCACGCCCGCGACGCCTGCGCCCGCCCCGGCCCCGGCGTCGCTGCGCACGGCCTCAGCGCATCTACTTCCGCTTGATCGCAGCTTTTTGGGGCCTATGGACCCCCAAATGCTTCAATCGAGGATGATGAATCCGGTGAGCGACTAGGAGGAGTGAGATGGCGACGGCGGCTGAGGTTCAGAGCAGGGACAGGGTCTTTATCGGCGGCGAGTGGGTGCAGCCGCAGGGGAGTGAGACGATCGAGGTGGTCAACTCGACCACCGAGGAGGTAATGGCGACGATCCCGGCCTGCGCCGCGGAGGACGCCGACCTCGCCGTGCGCGCCGCGCGGGGCGCCTTCGACTCGTGGTCGCAGACCTCGCGCACCGAGCGCGCCGGCTACCTCTCGGCGATCGCCGCCGGGCTCGGCGAGCGCTCGGACGAGATCGCGGCGACGATCTCGCAGGAGCTCGGCATGCCGATCAAGCTGAGCAAGATCATCCAGGCCGGCCTGCCGACCGCCCAGTTCGCGGCGATGCCGGGGCTGATGGAGGAGATCGCCTGGGAGGAGGAGATCGGCAGCTCGCGCGTGCTGCGCGAGCCGGTCGGCGTGCTCGGCGCGATCACCCCGTGGAACTTCCCGCTCAACCAGATCGCCGCCAAGGTCGCCCCCGCCCTGGCGGCCGGCTGCACCGTCGTGCTCAAGCCGAGCGAGGTGACGCCGCTCAACGCCTTCATCCTCGCCGAGGTGATCGAGGCCGCCGGCCTGCCCGCCGGCGTCTTCAACCTGCTCACCGGCACCGGCCCGGTCGCCGGCGAGGCGGTCGCCGGGCACCCCGGCGTCGACATGGTCTCCTTCACCGGCTCGACCCGCGCCGGCCGGCGCGTCTCCGAGCTCGCCTCGGCGACGGTCAAGCCGGTGGCGATGGAGCTCGGCGGCAAGTCGCCGAACGTGATCCTCGACGACGCCGACCTCGCCCGGGCGGTCCCCGACGGGGTCGCCAAGTGCTACCTCAACTCGGGCCAGACCTGCAGCGCCCTGACCCGCATGCTGGTGCCGCGCGCGAAGCTCGCCGAAGCGGAGGAGATCGCCGTGCAGACGGCGGAGAGCTTTACCCCCGGCGACCCGTTCGAGGACTCGACCCGACTCGGGCCGCTGGTCTCCGATGTGCAGCGCGAGCGCGTCCGCGGCTACATCGAGAAGGGCGAGGCGGAAGGGGCGAAGCTGCTGACCGGCGGCGCCGCCCCGCCCGAGGGCCTCGATACGGGCTACTTCGTCCGCCCCACCGTCTTCTCCGAGGTGACGCCGGAGATGACGATCGCCCAGGAGGAGATCTTCGGCCCGGTGCTCGTCATCCAGCCTTATGACGACGAGGACGACGCGGTGCGGATCGCCAACGACACCGTCTACGGCCTCGCCGGCGGCGTCTGGTCGGCAGACCAGGACCGCGCGATCGCCGTCGCCAAGCGCATCCGCACCGGCCAGATCGAGATCAACGGCGGCGCCTTCAACCCACTCGCACCGTTCGGTGGCTACAAGCAGTCCGGCCACGGGCGCGAGAACGGCCGCTACGCGATCGAGGAGCTGCTGCAGGTGAAGTCCTTGCAGCTGTAGGTCGCAGGTGTTGGAGGGACGGGTGCCCCTCCGACGGAACCCGCCGCCGGTTACGCGGCGGCGTTCGGGCGGGCGTGCCGGCTCACAAGTTCCGCTGGAGGGGCACCCGTCCCTCCAGTGTCGGCCGAATAGGGTGCGGGCATGGACTTCAACCTTTCGGATGAGCAGAAGCTGATCCAAAGCACGGTGCGGGATTTCGCTCGCGGCGAGGTTGCGCCTGTCGCCGAGGAGCTCGATCGGGAGAAGCGGTTTCCGTACGAGATCGTGGCCAAGCTGGGCGACCTCGGGTTGATGGGGATTCCGTTTCCGCAGGAGTACGGCGGGGGCGGGGCGGACACGTTGTCGTACGTGTTGGCGGTCGAAGAGCTGGCGCGGATCGACTCTTCGGTCTGCATCACGATGGCCGCGCACACCTCACTGGGGACGATGCCGATCTACCTCTGGGGAACGGACGAGCAGAAGGACGAGTGGCTGCCGGTCCTGTGCAGCGGCCAGAAGCTCGCCTCGTTCGGGCTGACCGAGCCGGAGGCGGGGTCGGACGCCGGCAACGTTCGCACCACGGCCAAGCTGGCCGACGGCGAGTGGACGATCGACGGCGCCAAGCAGTTCATCACCAACTCCGGCACCGAGATCTCCGGCTGCGTCGCGATCACCGCGGTCACCGGTGAGAACGACGGGCGCAAGGAGATCTCCAACCTGATCGTCCCCACCGGCACGCCCGGCTACGAGACCGGCGAGCCGTACCGCAAGATGGGCTGGAACGCCTCCGACACCCGGCCGCTCAGCTTCGAGGATTGCCGCGTGCCCGAGGCCGCCCTGCTCGGCCGGCGCGGCGACGGCTTCAAGAACTTCCTCCACATCCTCGACGGCGGTCGCATCGGCGTCGCCGCGATGGGCGTCGGGCTCGCCCAGGGCGCCCTCGACGAGGCGATCGCCTACGCCAAGGAGCGCCAGGCGTTCGGCCAGGCGATCTCCAAGTTCCAGTCGATCCAGGCGAAGATCGCCGATCTCTCGGCGCAGATCGAGGCCGCCCGCCTGCTCACCTGGCGCGCCGCGCTGGAGAAGGACGCCGGCAAGTCGTTCACGCTCACCGCCGCCCAGGCCAAGCTGATCACCGGCCGGCTCGCAGTGCGCGCAACCGAGGAGGCGGTGCAGATCCACGGCGGCTACGGCTACATCGAGGAGTACCCGGTCTGCCGCTTCTACCGCGACGCCAAGATCCTGACGATCGGCGAGGGCACCGACGAGGTCCAGCAGATGGTGATCGCCCGCCAGCTCGGCTGTTAAGAGGCCTGAAGCGTGAAGCGCACTCGCGTGCCGGGGGCTGCCGGCTCCAGCCAGATGCGGCCGCCGTGGGCCTCGACTATCGCGCGGGAGATCGCCAGGCCGAGGCCGGCGCCGTCGTCGCGTTCGGTCGCGTCGGCGCCGCGGTAGAAGGCGTCGAAGGCGTGCTCGCCGTCGGCGAGCGAGATGCCGTCGCCGTCGTCGGCGACCTCGACCTCGACCCCGCCCGCCGCCGTGCGGGCGCGGACGGTGACGCTGCCGTCTGCGGGGGTGTGGCGGATCGCGTTCTGGATCAGGTTGAAGAGCACCCGCTGCAACTTCTCCGCGTTGGCGCGGGCGAGCAGCTCGTCGGCCGGCAGGTCGGCCGCCAGCGAGACGCCGCGCGCCGCCGCCGGGGCGCGCATCGCCGCCACCGTGTCGCCGACCAGCTCGCGCAGCTCGACCTGGCTCATCGTCCAGCTGATCTCCCCCGCCTCGATCCGCGAGAGCTCGAACAGGTCGTCGATCAGCGCGCTGAGCGCGGCGACATGGGTGCGGATCTCACCCAGGTAGCGGTCGCGCGTCTCCCCCGTCACGACGCCGTCGTCGATCGACTCGACCAGCAGGCGCAGCGAGGCGAGCGGCGTGCGCAGGTCGTGCGAGACCGAGGCGACGAGGCGGCGCCGCGCCGCCTCGACATCGCGCCGCGAGCGGTCCTCGATCACCAGACTGGTCGCCAGCCAGGCAGCGAGCGCGCCGCCGCCGATCGCCAGCGCGACCAGGGCGATCTGCGGCCAGCCCATTTTGTGCGGCACGGTGACCGCCGCGGCGCCGGCCAGCGCCGCGGCGATCGCGATCAGCAGCGAGCGCCTCATCCCGTCACGGCCTCAGCCTGTAGCCGACGCCCCACACGGTCTCGATGAAGCGCGGCTCGGACGGGTCGTCGCCGAGCTTGGCGCGCAGGCGGCGAACGTGGACGGTGACGGTGCTCGTGTCGGTGAAGAAGGGGTAGTCCCAGACGGTCTCCATCAGCTGGTCGCGGGTGAAGACGCGGCCCGGGTGGGCGGCGAGGAAGGCGAGTAGATCGAACTCGCGCTGGGTCAGCGACAGCTCCGCGTCGTCGAGCGTCGCCGTGCGCGAGGCCGGGTCGATCCGCAGCGCCCCGTGCTCGATCGGCTCCGCCGGCGCCGCCTCGCCGGGCGGCGGCGAGGTGCGGCGCAGCACCGCCTCGATCCGCGCCACCAGCTCGGCCGGCGAGAACGGCTTGACCACGTAGTCGTCGGCGCCGTGGCGCAGGCCGACCAGCCGGTCGGACTCCTCGCCGCGCGCGGTCAGCAGGATCACAGCCGTGCGCTCGCCGTCACCGTCGTGCAGCCGCCGCATCACCTCGATCCCGTCGAAGCCCGGCAGCATCACATCGAGCACGACCAGGTCGGGCCGGTACAGACCCGCGAGCCGCACCGCCTCGGGGCCGTCGCCGGCGCTGCGCACCTCGAAGCCGGCGCGCTCGATGTAGCGGCTGACGACCTCGACGATCGTCGGCTCGTCGTCGACAACAAGCACGGTGCCAAGCGGCGAATCGCTCACACCCCCCATCTTGACGGCCGACGGGCCGATTTCCCACGCATTTCGTGGGAAATCGGCCCGTCGGCCGGGGTGGTTAGCCGAAGGTGAAGGCATAGCCCATGACTCCTGCTTCGGGGACGAGGCGCAGCGTGCGGTCTTCGACCTTCGGCAGGTCGACCAGGTCGTAGAGCCGCTGCCCGCTGACGGTGACGACGCCGTTGTGGACGTCGGAGCCGGCGAGGCGGTCGGGGATCGGCTTGCCGTCGAGCAGCACGCGCACGCGGCGGCTCTTGCCGGGCGAGCCGAGCACCAGGTAGACGCGGCGGGCGCCGAAGGACAGCTCCAGCGTGCCGCCCTCGGCGGTCGCCGACTCGGGCTCGACCTTCCAGCGACCGCTGTAGGCGAGGGCGTTGGCCGGCGGCGCACCAGGCGAGCCGAAGTCATGCGTGCCGGCGCCGATCGGGCCGTTGACGAAGCGGTCGGCACGCAGCGAGCCGAGGTAGCTCTCCGGCGTCGTCACCCCGGTCGAGGCTTCGATCCCCTTCGCCCCGGACTCCCCCGCCCCGACGCTGTGCCCGGCTTCGGCCAGCAGCTCGCGGATGACCTTCTCTTTCTCGCCGTATTCGCCCTCGCCGAAGTGGACGTAGCGGACCCGGCCCTTGGCGTCGATGAAGTACTCGGCGGGCCAGTATTCGGTGCCGTAGCGGGTGAAGTTGGCCAGGTCGTTGTCCTGCGCCACCGGGTATTCGATCCCATTGCGCTGGATCGCGTCGCCGACGTTGCCGGCGTCTTTCTCGAACGGGAACTCGGGCGAGTGGATGCCGACGATCGTCAGCCCGTCCTTGCGGTAGCGCTTGTCCCAGGCGGTCAGGTAGGGCAGCGTGCGCAGGCAGTTGATGCAACTGTAGGTCCAGAAGTCGACCAGGACGACGCGCCCGCGCAGCGACTTCAGCGTCAGCGGCTGCTCGCCGGGGGTGTTGAACCACTGCTGGGTGTCGGTGAATTCGGGCGCCGTGCCGATCACCGGCAGGTCCGAGGACTTGCTCGTAGCTTCGCTGCCGCCGCCGCTCGCCGAGCTGCCCGTCACCGCCGCTTCGGCCGTCGCCTCGCCGAGCGCGCCGCCGGAGCCGCCCCGCACATCCGCCAGCGCCGTCCGAGCGCTGCCGGTGTCCTCCAGCGACTTCGAGGGATTGACCAGGAAGCTCGGCAGGCTGCTGGCGATCTTGTTCTGGAATTTGACGTCGTAGTTGCCGAGCATCGATAGAGCGACGACGACCATCACCGCGCCCATCGCCACCTGGAAGCCGGTGCCGCGGCGGGCCAGCGGCGCGATCACGCGGCGCCCGCCCAGCATCAGGAAGTAGAGGACGACGGCCGAGCCGAGCCCGTAGCTGAGCGCCACCGCGAGGCGGCCGGTGTTGAACGACTGCGAGGCGGAGACGGTGATCACGCCGGCGAGGATCGGCCCGGCGCAGGGCGCGTAGACGAAGCCGAGGCTGCCGCCGACCGCGACGCCGGACCAGAAGCCGTCGCCGCCGCCGCTGCGCGGGCCGCCGGCGATCCCGGCGAAGCGGCTCAGCCAGGCCTCGAGCCGCGCCGCCAGCGGCGGGATCATCAGCGAGATGCCGAAGGCGAGCAGGACGAAGATCGCCAGCTTGCGCAGCAGGTCGTCCGGCAGGCCGAACGCCGAGATCACGTAGACCAGCGCCACCGTGGCGAAGGTGAAGGAGACGGCCAGCCCGGCGACGATGCCGAGCGGCCGCCGCCGGCCGCCGGTCGCGCCCGCTGAGAGCGCGATCGGCAGCACGGGCAGCACGCAGGGAGAGAGCGCGGTCGCCGCGCCCGCCACGAACCCGAACAGGATCAGCAGTGCCATGTGAGTGAGCTTGCCAGCCCGGGATTACGTGGAGATGACGATTCGGAAGGCTCCTATTCCTTCTGCATCGCTTCGTCGTGCTTCATCGAGTCGTCTTCATGCTTCATCGAGTCTTCGCTGGAGTCATGCTTCATCGAGCCTTCGTCGTGCATGGCTTCGCCTTCGTGCTTCATCGCGTCGCCTTCCTTCTTCATCGCTTCGTCGTGCTTCATCGATTCGTCGTGCTTCATCGCTTCGTCGCCCTTGCTCGTTTCGGCGGCGTTCTGCGACTGCAGCGTGGTGTCGCTGCTGGACGAGTCGCTGCTGCCGCCGCAGCCGGCGACGATCAGACCGCCGGCGACGGCCAGGATGGCGATGACGGGTAGTGCGAGTGCTCTGCGCGCACGCATCTCATTCTCCCTTCGTAGAGGACATTGAGTCGCACGCTAGGGCGCAAATGTGACGAGGGGATTACGCGCCCCACCACAGGCGCGGTCGAGGTTTGAGTCGGTATGCGGTTCAAACCTCGACCGCGCTCGGTTGTTCAGGCCGGCTGGGCGGTGATCGCGCCCGCGGCGCGGGGCGCCAGCTCGGCCCGCCGGCCGGCGGCCTCGCCGATTCCGTAGTGGGCGCAGATCGCGGCCTCGTGCTCGCGCAGCAGCGGCCGGCTCGCGTCGATCGCGGGGGCGCCGCGCACCGCCTCGAGCGGCTGCGCGGTCCAGGCGCGGCCCGGCATCGCCGCGCACTCGCGCAGCGGCACGACGACCGCCGTCGGATCGCGGCGACCGATGCCGAGGAAGCCGCGCCGTCGCCGGCCGACGGCGACCAGCAGCCAGACGGGTGCGCCGCTCTCGGCGTCGGCGTAGACGGCCTCGATCCGCCCCGCCGCCCGGCCCTCGACGTCGTCCAGCTCGAGGCCGATCCAGCTGCGCGCCTCGTCGAGGGTCGGCGGCGCCGCGGCCGGGGCGTCACTCACAGGTCTGGCGCTCCATCAGCTCGCTTGCCGCGCTCGCCGGGTCGAGCTGCCGCCGCACGACCCGCTCCAGCAGCTCCGCGGTCTCCGGGTCGGCCTCGGCGGTCGCCTCGAGCCGCCGCCGCAGCCGCGACGCGGCGATCCCCAGCACCTCGCTGCGCAGGTTGCGCGCGCGGCGCTCCTCCAGCGTCCCCTCGGCCTCGATGTGGGCGCGGTGCTCGTCGATCTTCGCGGCCAACTCGGCGACGCCCTCGCCCCGTGCCGCCTCGGTGCGCAGGATCGGCACCTGCCATTTGCCGGGCTCGTGCGAGAGCGCCAGCACGCCGCGCACCTCGCGCACCATCGTTTCGGTCATCGGGTGGTCGGCCTTGTTGACGACGATCACATCGGGGATCTCCATCACGCCCGCCTTCAGCGCCTGGATCGAGTCGCCCGAGCCGGGCATCAGCGCCAGCACGATCGTGTCGGCGTGGTCGACGATGTCGATCTCCGCCTGGCCGACGCCGACGGTCTCGATCAGCACATCGTCCTTACCCGCCGCGTCCATCGCCAGCGCCACCTGCAGCGCCGCCTCCGAGAGCCCGCCCAGCGCGCCGCGCGAGGCCATCGAGCGGATGAAGACGCCGGGATCGAGGAAGTGGTCGGAGAGCCGGATCCGGTCGCCGAGCAGGGCGCCGCGGGTGAACGGGCTCGAGGGGTCGATCGAGAGCACCGCGACCTGGCGCTCCTGCTTGCGCAGCTCGGCGGTCAGGGCGCCGATCAGCGTGCTCTTGCCGACGCCGGGCGGGCCGGTGAAGCCGACGATGCGCGCCTTGCCGGTCCGCGGGTAGACCTCGCGCACGAGCTCCCAGCCCGCCGGGTCGTCGGACTCGATCAGCGTGATCGCCCGCGCCAGGGCGCGCTTGTCGCCGGCGACAAGGCGCTCGGCGAGCGAGCCGGCCTTGGCCTGGTCCTGGGCAGAGTCGGGCATCGGTTCGGGGAGTCTAGAGTTCGCGCCGCCGTGATCCGCTTCCTCCGCTTCTGCGCCCGCAACGGGATGCTGACGCCCAAATACGCGCTGCTGGCGGCGCGCTACCTGTGGCGCCGCCTGCTCACCCCGGCGGGCCGGCGCTGGCGGACCAGCGGACCGCTCTTCTTCGGCAGCGGGCTCGAACTGCAGATCGCCCGCCGCGGTCGGGTCGAGTTCGGCGGCTTCGTCTGGCTCGGCCACGGGACGAAGATCCGCTGCCACGAGGGCGTGGTCGAGATCGGCGCCAAGACGGTGCTCGGCCAGGAGTGCACGATCTCCGCCTACGAGCGCGTGCGGATCGGCGAGCAGTGCGTGATCGCCGACCGGGCGATGTTCATCGACTTCGACCACGGGGTCGTCGAGGTCGAGCGGCCGATCCGCCTGCAGGGCATCTACACGCGCCCGGTCGAGGTCGGCTCCAACGTCTGGATCGGCTACGGCGCCTGCATCCTGCGCGGCGTCCGCGTCGGCGACAACGCGATCGTCGGCACCAACGCGGTGGTCACCAAGGATGTCCCCGCCAACGCCGTCGTCGCCGGCGTCCCCGCCCGCGTCGTCCGCATGCGCGAGGCGCCGGAGCACCTGCGCTGGCCCCACCCGGTCGAGCCCGACCCGGAGGCCTGGACGACGCTGTCGCGTCCGGCCTGAACTGTATGGTCTGTTAGACAACAACGTAAGATTCCGGGACACCCACCCTGCCGGTGACGAGCGGACGACGACTAGCCGATGGCTGTTGAGAACGGCTGTCGCTGACAGAAGGATGGGTGCTGATGAACGTCGCGGTGCGCTTTGGAGAAAATTTGAGTCGTGCCCGGAAACGGGCCGGCATGTCGCAGGAAGAGGCGGGGATCCGCGCCTCGCTCCACCGGACCGAGATCGGCCTGCTGGAGCGCGGCGAACGGGTGCCGCGGATCGACACCGCGATCAAGCTCGCCGGCGCCGTCGGCGTGCCGCTGGGCGAGCTGGTCGACGGGATCGAGTGGTCGCCGGGCACCGCAAGCCGCGGCAACTTCTCGGTCGGCGAATGAATTTTGGGGAGGGATGCGCGCTGGGAGGCGCGCGGAGGTTTACGCGGGGCTCGGGTCACCAGCGAGCTCGGCGTAGACCGCTGCCGTGCGCTCGGCTACGTCGCCCCACTCGAAGCGGCTCAGGTGCTCGTAGGCTTCGGCGACGAGGCGCTGCCCGAGCTCGTCGTCGCGCAGCACGCGGATCGCCACCTCGGCCAGGGCTTCGGGGTCGTGCGAGCGGAAGCGCAGGCCGACCTCCTCGTGCGGGACGACCTCGCGCAGGCCGCCGGTGTCGGCGACGATGCAGGGGCATTCGGAGGCCATCGCCTCGAGCGCGACGAGGCCGAAGGGCTCGTAGATCGAGGGGACCACAGTCAGGTCGGCGATCCGGTAGAGCGAGTGCAGGACGTCGTCGCCGATCCAGCCGAGGAATGTGCCGTGGTCCATCAGCCCGAGCTCGCGCGCCTGCCGGTGCAGTTCCTCCTCGTGGGTGCCCGAGCCGGCGACCAGGAAGCGCGTCCCCGGCGCCTCTTCGATCACCCGCGGCATCGCCTCGAGCGCCAGCTGGAAGCCCTTCTCGTAGACGAGCCGGCCGATCAGCAGCACCAGCTTCTCCCGCGGCGCGGCGAACTCGGAGCGCAGCCGCACCAGCTCGGCCGGGTCCTGGGCCGGCAGGTCGTCGGGGTCGATCCCGTTGGGGATCACGGTGACACGCTCCTCCTCGACGCCGAAGATGTCGACGATCTGCTCGCGCATGTAGTGCGAGCAGGCGATCGTGCGCTCGGAGCGGTTGGTGATCCAGCGCTCGACCCCGTGGATGTAGCTCTGCGGGTGCTTGTCGACCCAGCCCTGGTGGCGGCCGTGCTCGGTCGCGTGGATCGTCGTCACCAGCGGCGCGCCGAAGCGCTTGGCTAGGTGGTCGCAGGCGTTGGCGACCAGCCAGTCGTGGCCGTGTACGAGGTCGAAGCCGAAGCGGTCGCCGAGTTCGACCCCGGCGGCGAGCATGTCGGAGTTCATCCGTTCGACCCAGGCGACGAACTCGCCCAGCTCGGTCGGCCGGCGCGGCTCGCGGATGCGGTGGATGTGGACGCCGGCGCGGCGCTCCTCGGCCGGCGACTCCTCGCCGCCGCGGGTCAGCACGTGGACCTCGACGTCGCGCTCGACCAGCGCCTCCGACAGCTTGCGCACGTGGCGCGCCAGGCCGCCCTCGATCAGCGGCGGGTACTCCCAGGAGAGGATCAGGACGCGGGTCATCGGGCGAGTCGGCGGGCGGCGGTCAGGGCTCCAGCAGGGGGGCGAGGCTGATGTCCGGGGCTAGGGCACGCATGCTCGGGGCGCTGCTGGCGGGGAAGTCTATTGCCTCCAGCATCGCCTCGGCGTGGTCGGTGGCGCGGCGGAACGGGTAGTCGCCGGCCTGGCCGCGCTTGTCGAGGAAGGCCCAGTCGCTCGCCTGGACGGCGAGCAGCTCGCGCGCGGCGCGCAGCGCGGCCGGCCCGCGCAGGCCGCGGGCGAGGGCGCGCAGCAGGCGCAGCTCGAGCCGGCGGGCGCCCCAGGCGAGGTCGGCGACCGGCGGCGAGTCCCAGGTGCCGAGGTCCTTGCCCTCGCCCCAGGTCGAGGCGGCGAGCGGGCGCTCGACCGGCTCGTGCTCGGCGAGCGCCTGCGGCGCGGTGAGCAGGCGGACGCCGGCAGCGGACGCGCCGGCGAGCACCTCGCGCAGCCAGATCGCCCCCTCCGACCACCAGTGGCCGAGCAGCTCGGTATCGATCGCGAAGACGAGCAGGCCTCGCCGCCCGCGCCGCTCGGCGTGCTTGCGCAGGCGGGCGGCGACGGCGGCGAGGAACTCGCCCGCCTGGCGCCGCGCCGCCGCCTCGGCTGCCGCCGGTTCGTAGGCGCCGCCGCCGACCTTCCAGATACGGATGCCGCGCAGCGATTTGCCGGCGAACTGGGCGTGGGCCGGGTCGGACGGGTAGCCGTCGAGCGACCACAGCCACTGGATCGCCTCCCAGTCGATCGGCAGGGCCGTCGGCCCGGCGGCGGTGGCGACGGGCGTCAGCGCGTCGAGCGGGTCGGCCCGGTGGGCGCTCTGGTCGACGCAGAACCAGCCCACCCCCTGCTCGGCGAGCCGCGCCTCGAGGCCGGGCTCGTAGGCGCACTCGGGCAGCCAGAGGCCGCCGTCCCAGCCGAAGCGGCGGCGGTGCGAGCGGACCCCGGCGTCGAGCTGCAGCCGCACCGCGGCGCGCGTCGCCAGCATCGGCAGCACGGCGTGGGTCGCCGCCGAGGCGGCGAGCGCCACCCGACCCTCGGCGGCGGCGTCCTGAAAGGGGCGCAGCGGATCGCCGCCGGCGGCGTCGAGCAGCTCCAGCGCGTGGCGGTAGCGGGCAAGCTCCCCCTCGCAGGCGGCCCGGCACTCGGCCGGCACCTGCTCCAGGTCCGCCTCCGCCGCTCCGATCCGCCACTCGACCAGGAAGCGCCGCAACCGCTCCGCCGCCCCCGCGTCCTCCAGCTGGTCGGCCAGCACCGGCGTAACGGTCAGCGTCAGGTCCCGCGCCACCTCCAGCACCGGCAGGTAGGAGCGGATCACCGCGTCGAACAGCCACTCCTCGCCGAACGGGTAGGTCCCGAAGCCCTCGACGTAGGGCATGTGGCTGTGCAGGACGATTGCCAGATCGCCGGCGGTCTGCTCAGGCATGACAGACGGCGAGGAAGTCCAGCGCCCTGTCCAGGCCCCCGCGTCGCAGCGCGAAGTCCGACGCCGTGATCGCCGGGGTGAAGCGGTCATAGAACGGCTTGGTCAGGCGCAGCGCCTTGTGCGCGCGGTCCCAGCCCAGCCGGATCGCCAGCTCGTGCGCGCGCAGCTTGCGCGCGTGGAAGAGGCCGAGCAGCTCGACCCGCGCGAAGTGCGCCTCGCAGAGCTCGCGGAACTCGGCGGCGCGGTACTCGCGCACGTGCCAGGGATTGTCGGACTTCTCGGCGCCGGGCGGCGCCAGGGTCAGCAGGTTCGGGGTCGAGACGAAGGCTAGGCCGCCGGGCGCCAGCATCGACTTGAAGTGCTCGAGGATCGCGCCGGCGTCCTGCACGTGCTCGATCGTCTGCAGGAAGACGACCGCGTCGCAGGGCTCGGCGAAGCTCTCGACCAGGTCGCGCTCGAAGCGCAGGTTGGGCCGCGCGTAGCGCAGCCGCGCATGCTCGTGCGCCTCCGGGTTGGCGTCGACGCCGACGACGCTCGCCGCGGCGCCCGCCAGCACATCGGAGCCGTAGCCCTCGCCGCAGGCCATGTCGACGACGCGCCGGCCGGCGACCCGCGCGGCGATCCATTCGTAGACCGCCAGGTGGCGGCGAAACCAGTAGTTCTCCTCCGGCACATCGGGCAGCGTCCGCTCGCCGGTCAGCGGCAGCGGCGGCACCCCGGGCGGCTGGTTTTCCTGGACGTATTCGCGCTCCACGAAGCTGGCACCGTATTCGAGCGACCGCGGTAGAGGTTTGAGCCGCATAGCGAACCAAACCTCTACCGCGGGTCGCAGACTAGAGTTCCGCCCCATGCCCGCCTCGCCCACGGCCACGCCCGACCACATCAAGGACGTCAACACCCGCTACCACGACGCGGCGGCCGACGAATACGACGCCAAGTGGGGCATCGACTTCGGCGCCACCGGCCAGAAGCAGGTGAGCGGCAAGCTGGAGAAGGCGCTCGGCGGGCTCGACGGGGAGCGCTTCCCCGACGCGCTGGAGATCGGCTGCGGGACCGGCTACTTCTCGCTCAACCTGCTGCAGATGGGGACGATCGAGCGGCTGACCGCGACCGACATCTCGCCGGGGATGCTGCGGCGGCTCGCCGCGACCGCCGAGTCGCTCGGCCTCGAGGTCGAGACCGTCGCGACCGAGGCCGAGCAGCTGCCGTTCGAGGACGAGAGCTTCGACCTCGTCTTCGGCCACGCCGTCCTCCACCACATCCCCGACCTCGAGCGCGCCCTCGCCGAGTTCAAGCGCGTGCTGCGCCCCGGCGGCGCGATCGCCTTCTGCGGCGAGCCCTCGCGCTACGGCGACCGCCTCGCCGCGGCGCCGAAGCGCGCCGGCATGCTCGCCGCGCCGGCCTGGCGGCGCCTGGTCGGCGCCAGCCCGCGGCTCGTCCCCGAGATGGAGCAGTCGCACGGCCACGCCCTGGAGGGCGAGGTCGACGTCCACGCCTTCGCCCCCGCCGACCTGCGCCGCCTGCTCAGCGAGAGCGGCTTCGAGCGGCGCCGCGTCGGCGGCGAGGAGCTGCTCGCCAACGCCTGGGGCTGGGGCCTGCGCACGGTCGAGTCGAGCGCCGAGCCCGAATCCGTCTCCTGGTCCTGGCGCCGCTTCGCCTTCAACAGCTACATCGCCCTGCAGAAGGTCGACAGCCGCCTGCTCGAGCCCCACCTCCCCGCCGAGCTCTTCTACAACCTGGTCCTCTCAGCCCGCAAGCCGGCCTGAGCGGGCTACTCGTCGCCTGGGCGGCGGGCTCGGAAGAGTTTGGGGCGGTGGTCGAAGCCCTTGAGGCGTTTCTCGCCGGCGTAGGAGTAGGCGAAGCGGTCGCCGGCGGCGTCCCTGGTGACCTCGTCGATCAGCACACTGCCGGGTTTGGCGATGCCGGTCAGGCGGCTGGCGAGGTTGACCGGGCGGCCGTAGTAGTCGCCGGCCTGCACGTGGACCGAGCCGTGGGCGACGCCGGCGCGCAGGCGCGGGAACTCGTCGCCTTCCTCGTCGGCTGCCTCGACCATGCGCAGCGCCGCCTCGACCATCGCCGCGGCGTCGGTGGAGACGAGCATCGCCGCGTCGCCGATCAGCTTGACCAGCCGCACCGGCGGCTCGGCCACGGCGGTCGCCAGCTCGTCCAGCCGGCCGGCGATCAGGCCGAGCTCTTCGGTCTCGACCTGCTCGCCGAGCTTGGTGAAGCCGACCAGGTCGGCGAAGCAGACGGCGACCTCGGGCCCGGCGCCGAGCTCCCCCGCGGCGAGGTCGGCGGCGCCGATCACGTCGCGGCGGATCTGCTCCAGCATGTGGGCGCGGAAGGCGTAGGTGAGGGTCGGCTCGAAGACGGGAAGCATGTGCTCGGCCGCGGCGGCGAAGCGCAGCGCCAGGTCGCGCTCGGTGTCGCCGGGCTGCATCAGCGTCCGCACGACGAGCTCGCGGTTCGCCTCGGCGATCCGCGCCGTCGCCATGCCCACCGTGCGGGCCACCTGCAGGATCCCGTCCTCGGGCAGGCCGGCGTCGCGGAACGCCTTGATCCGCTTCGCCTCCTCCAGGTCCGACGTCGTCAGCGAGCGCTCGTCGGGGTCCGGGTAGGGAATGCCGACCGCGGCGGTCGCCCGCTGCAGCAGGTCGAGCTCGACGCCGGCCAGCTCGGCGACTTCGCGCGGCGTGTAGCGGAGGCCGCCGCCGGCGATCGCCCGCTCGACCGGCAGCAGGGTCAGCCGCCCCCCCTCCACCGCTTCGCGCAGCTCCTCCAGCGGCACGCCTTCGCCGGCCAGTCGCTCGAGCAGCGCCCGCCGCGCCTCGCGCGCGGCGCCCGCGGTGCCGTCGAGCAGCCCATCAGCCTCGAAGTCGATCATCGTCGCATTCTCGCGGTTGGCGACTTTCCCGTCATATGGACGGGAAACCCGCCATTCAGGCGAAGGCCACGGCGCCGCCGCGGCGCGGATCGCCGCCGCCGCTCAGCTCGCCGCTGGACGGATCGCGAGCGACCGCCTGCACGCCGCCGAAGAAGAGGTTGATCCGCGGCCGGCGCAGGACGGGCACGCCGCGCGCCTCGATCCGCGCCAGCGCCCGCTCGTCGATCCCCGGCTCCGCCTGCACGATCCCCGCCTCGACATGCAGCCGCGGCGCCCGCACCGCCTCGCCGGCGGGCATCCCCTGCTCGACCGCGCGCACCACCGTCTGCACGATCGCCGAGCGGATCCGGTTCGAGCCGGCGCTGCCGAGGCCGAGCTCGATCTCGCCGTCGCGGCGCACGACCGTCGGCGCCATCATCGACGGCACGCGCCGCCCCGGCGCGATCGCGTGGAAGCCGAGCGGGTTGAGGTCCTCCTCGCCGAGCATGTTGTTGAGGATCACGCCGGTGCCGGGGACGAGCACGCCGGAACCCGAGCCGTTGGAGCAGGTGACGCTGGCGCACATCCCGTCGCCGTCGAGCACCGCGATGTGGGTGGTCGAGCCGAGCAGCTCGCCGGCCCGCAGGTCGAGCCGCCGCGGGTCGAGCAGCGCCCGCTCCAGCTCCTCGCCGTAGAGACCCTCGGCGAACTCCTCGCCGCGCGCCTCGTTGGCGGCGCCCAGCGCGGCGACGAGCTGCTCCGGGCCGCTGCGCTCGGCGAGCCGCTCGAGCAGCCCGAGCGAGTAGGCGATCAGGATCCCGCCCGAGGAGGGCGGCGGGTTGGTGAAGACCTCGGCGCCGCGGAACGGCGCGTGGATCGGCCGCCGCTCGATCGCCTCGTACTCCGCCAGGTCGGTGGGACCGAGCGTGCCGCCGAGCTCGCGCACGTGGCCGGCCAAAGCCGCCGCGACCTCGCCGCGGTGGAACGGCTCGGCGCCCTCGGCGCCGAAGCGCTCCAGCGCCTCGGCCAGCTCGGGGAAGCGGAAGACGTCGCCCTCGCCGAGCGGCCGTCCCTCGGGCGCGTAGAGCTCGCGCGTCCCCGTCAGGCGCCCGTGGATCGGCCAGAGGATCTCGAGGATGTAGGCCTGCTCGACGTTGACCGGCGCGCCCTCGCGAGCGAGCCGCACCCCGGCGCCGACCAGCTCGCGCAGCGGCGCGGTGCCGAAGCGCCGCAGCGCCAGCTCCAGCCCCGCCGCCGTGCCCGGCACGCCGCAGGAGGCCGGCCCGACGTAGAACGTCTGCTCGGTCTCGGCGTCGAAGTGGACCGGCACCGGCGCCAGCTCGACCCCGCGCTCGGCCCCGTCCTTGCCCGGCGCGGCGACGAAGAAGTCGACCAGGGCCGTCTCTTCCCCCCGGCTCACCATCATGAAGCCGCCGGCGCCGAAGCCGGTCAGCGGGCTCTCGACCGCGAAGGAGGCGAGCACCGCGGCGACCGCGGCGTCGACCGCATTGCCGCCCTCGCGCAGCACCTTGGCGCCCGCCTCGGCAGTGAGGGGATGCCCCGCCGCGACGACGCCGCTCATCGGCGCGCGCTAGCCGGGTAAGAACTCGGGGACGTCGAGCGAGCTCAGCTCGCCGGCCTTCTCGTTGCGCGGCGCGCGCCCGCGGCCGGCGTCCTTGGTGCGGCGGATCGTCGGCTCGGCGGCGCGGCGCGGCGCCGGCTGGCCGTCGAAGCGGGTGGCGACGACGGTGACCCAGATCTGGTCGCCCAGATCCTCGTCGACGTTGGCGCCGAAGATGATGTTGGCGTCGGGATGGGCGGCTTCGCCGACCAGCTTCGCCGCCTCGCTGACTTCGACCAGCGAGAGGTCGGGGCCGCCGGTGATCGAGAGCAGGATCGCCCGCGCGCCCTCCATCGAGGTCTCCAGCAGCGGCGAGGAGATCGCTTTCTCGGCCGCGGCCACACCGCGTCCGTCGCCCGCGCCCATGCCGATCCCGAGCAGCGCCCGGCCGGCGTCGGACATGATCGTCCGCACATCGGCGAAGTCGAGGTTGATCAGCGCCGGCAGGGTGACGAGGTCGGAGATCCCCTGCACGCCCTGGCGCAGCACATCGTCGGCGACCTGGAAGGCCTCGACCATCGAGGTCTGTTCGTCGAGCACTTCGAGCAGCCGGTCGTTGGGGACGACGATCAGCGTGTCGACCGCGGCGGCCAGCTCGTCGATCCCCCTGTCCGCCTGTTTGCCGCGGCGCGAGCCCTCGAAGCTGAACGGCTTGGTGACGATGCCGACGGTCAGCGCGCCGACCTCGCGGGCCAGCCGGGCGACGACCGGCGCGGCGCCGCTGCCGGTGCCGCCGCCGGCGCCGGCGGCGACGAAGACCATGTCCGAGCCCTTCAGCAGGCGCTTGATCTTGTCCTGCTCGGAGAAGGCGGAGTCGTGGCCGACCTCGGGGTCGGCGCCGGCGCCGAGGCCGCGCGTCTGCTCGTCGCCGATGTGAACGGTGACGTCGGCGACGCAGAGCTGCAGCGACTGAAGATCGGTGTTGACCGCCATGAACTCGACCCCGGGCACATTGGCGTCGACCATCCGGTTGACCGCGTTGACCCCGGCGCCCCCCACGCCGACGACGCGGATCACAGGCTGATGCGGCTCCCCGCTCCCGGGCGGCTCATACTCGGGTTCCTCCCGCCCGTACCGCGGAGCTTCGCTGGCCGGTTCATCCCGCATCGGCTCCTCCGCGAAAACCTTCTTAAGCTTTTCCGGCGCGGAGGGCTCCGACGACTCATGCTTTTCAGCTTCACTCGCAGAGGCTCCTCCCACGGGTGGCGTCGTAGGGGGGACCGTCCCTGAGGACGCTTCAGCGACCGGAGGGGACGGTGGGTCCCCTGCAGCGACAGGATCCGCGGGCCGGGACTCGTCCGAACCCTTGTCGTCAGCCTCAGACCCCTCGTCAGTCGTGCTGCGAAAGAGCTCCGAGAGAGGACCCTCGCGCATACTCGCCCGCTTACGCCGACTCATGTGACAGGACCTCCTCAGCCAAGTCTCGATAGTAGCCCGCGGCGTTCCCCTGTGGATCGTACTTGAGCACGCTGGCGCCTTTCACCGGCGCCTCGGCGAATTTGATCGCCTTGCGGATGCGCGAGCGGAAGACGAGGTCGCCGAAGTTCTCTTCGAGGATCTCGATCGCCTCCTTGGCATGCACGGTCCGCGTGTCGAGCATCGTCGGCAGGATGCCCTCGATCTTGACGTCCGGGTTGAGGTTCTCCTGGATCATCTTCAGCGTGTTCTGCAACTGAACCAGCCCGCGCATCGAGAGATACTCGCACTGCACGGGGACGATCACCTTGTTCGCCGCGGTCAGCGCGTTGATCGTCAGCAGGCCGAGGCTCGGCGGCGTGTCGATGCAGACGAAGTCGTAGTTGCCGGAGACCTCTTTCAGCGCTTTCTCCAGCGAGCGCTCGCGGCCGATCTTGGTGCTCATCGCGATCTCCGCCCCGGCGAGGTCGATCGAGGAGACGGCGATGTCGATCTCGCGGTGCTGGATGATCTCCGAGATCGGCATGTCGTTGACGAGCACGTCGTAGAGGCTCTTCTCCACCTTGTCCGGATCGATCCCCTGACTCATGGTCAGGTTCCCCTGCGGGTCGAGGTCGATGCACAGCACCCGATGCCCCGTCTCCGCAAAAGCCACAGCCAGGTTCAAAGTCGTAGTGGTCTTAGCAACCCCACCCTTCTGATTGGCAAACGCGATCACCTCAGCATGCTTGGCGGGAACCTCGACGACAGGCTCCTCCACAACGACCTCATGCCGCGACGGCGCCAACAGATCCCTAGGCATGAACCGTTCCGGCTCATCCCTTGAAGCTTCAACCTCAGACGCCTCTCCCACGGGTGGCGTCGCAGGGGGGACCACCCCCGAGGACGCTTTAGCGACCGCAGGGGGTGGTGGGTCCCCTGCGGCGACAGGACCCGTGGGCCGGGACTCGTCCGAGCCCTGGTCGTCCCTTTCAACCCTCTCGGGCACAGCCGCCTCCATCGCCTGCAACTCTTCAACGATCGGGTGCTGCTCGTCCACTGACGGCTCTGGCGGGGACGCGGTCTTGTTCTTGCGGCTGAGGAATCCCATTGCGCGGGTATTCGTAGGGGTACCCGCTTTTCCTGCCAGACTCCGGAATTGCTAGGAATCACCCCAATCCCCGACATTCTCGACAAGCGACTGGTCTTCGTGACCGGCAAGGGCGGAGTCGGCAAGACCACGGTCGCGGTCGCGCTCGGCCTGCGCGCCGCCGAACAGGGCAAGCGCACGATCGTCTGCGAGGTCGCCTCGCAGGAGAACGCCTCGCGGATCTTCGACCACACCGAAGTCGGCTTCCACGAGGTCGAGATGGCGGAGAACCTCTGGTCGATCTCGATCGACCCGGACGAGTCGATGCGCGAGTACGTGCTGCTGCAGCTGAAGGTCCGCGCGATGCGCGACATGCTCTTCCGCAGCCGCATCTTCTCCTACCTCGCCGCCGCCACGCCGGGCCTCAAGGAGCTGGTGACGATCGGCAAGATCTGGGAGCTGGCGCAGTTCGACCGCAAGGTGAAGCAGGGGCGCAAGTACGACCTGGTGATCGTCGACGCGCCGGCCACCGGGCACGGGATCGGCTTCCTGCAGACGCCGCGCACCTTCGCCAACATCGCCCGCGTCGGCCCGATCCACGGCCAGGCGCAGGCGCTCGACCGCCTGATCACCGACCAGGAGCACACCGGCACCGCGATCGTCGCCCTGCCCGAGGAGATGCCGGTCAACGAGTCGGCGGCGCTGGAGGCGGAGCTGCGCAGCGAGGTCGGCGTCGCGGTCGACCGCGTCTACCTCAACGGCCTCTACCCGGAGCGCTTCTCCAAGGAGGAGGCGGAGCGCCTCGCCGGGTTGGCCGGCGGCGAGAACGGGATGGTCCGCGCCGCCGCCCGCGCCGCCGCCTCCGAGCACGGCCGCGCCCGCTCGCAGCGCGCCCAGCTCGCCCGCCTGCGGCGCCGGGTCGAGGCGCCGGTCAAGACCCTGCCCTTCCTCTTCGAGCCCGAGCTCGGCCTCGATGCGGCCCAGAAGCTCGCCCGGAGGCTGGGCTGATGTCGGCGGTCGACGAGCTGCTCGAGGGCAAGGACATCTGCATCTGCGCCGGCTCCGGCGGGGTCGGCAAGACGACGACCTCGGCGGCGATCGCCACCGGCATGGCGGCGCGCGGGCTGCGCGTCTGCGTGCTGACGATCGACCCGGCGAAGCGGCTCGCCGACTCGCTCGGCCTGCGCGAGCTCGGCAACGAGGCCAAGCGGGTCGACCCGGAGCTGTTCGAGCGCCACGGGGTCGAGATGAAGGGGGAGCTGTGGGCGATGATGCTCGACGCCAAGGCGACCTTCGACGAGCTGGTCGCCCGCCAGGCGCCCGACGAGGAGGCGCGCGACCGGGTGCTCGACAACCGCATCTACCAGCAGATCTCCAACGCGCTCGCCGGCTCGCAGGAGTACATGGCGATGGAGAAGCTGTTCGAGCTGCACACCTCCGGGCGCTTCGACCTGCTGGTCCTCGACACGCCGCCGACCCGCAACGCGCTCGACTTCCTCGACGCGCCCAAACGGCTGACCCAGTTCATCGAAGGCCGCTCGCTGCGCGTCTTCATGAAGCCGACCGGGCTGGCGGCCAAGGTCGCCGGGCGCGGCGCCTCGGTCGCGCTCTCGGTCTTCAAGCGGATCGTCGGCTTCGACCTGATCGCCGACCTGGCCGAGTTCTTCAACGCCTTCAGCGGCATGGTCGACGGCTTCCAGGCCCGCGCCAAGCGGGTCAACAGCCTGCTCGCCGACCGCCACACCTGCTTCCTCGTCGTCTGCGGCCCGCAGGGCGAGCCGATCGACGAGGCGGTCTACTTCCACCGCAAGCTGGTCGAGGCGAAGCTGCCGTTCGGCGGCGTGATCGTCAACAAGGTCCACTACCCGGCCGAGCGGCTGCGCGGCGAGGGCGACCCGGCCGACCTGGAGGGGACGCTGGCCGAGCGGCTCGGCGACGAGGACCTGGCGCGCCGCGTCCGCGAGAACTTCGCCGACTACCAGGCGCTGGCCGAGCGCGACGCGCGCAACATCGAGCACCTGGCGCGCGAGCTGCGCACCCAGGGGGTGATCCGGGTCCCCTACCTGGACGAGGACGTACACGACCTCGGCGGCCTCGCCGAGATCAACCGCTACCTCTTCGCGACCAGCGAGCAGCGGATCGAGATCGCCGCCGGCCGCGCCTGAAAAACCCGCCGACGGGCCGAAAACCCACCTATAGCGTGGGAAATAGTCCCGTCGGCCCTGGGGGGGCTAGCCGACGCTGCCGTAGTGGTCGTACTTGAGCTCCTTGACCTCCCAGTCCGCGTCCTCGGGGACCGGGAAGAGGTGGCGCACGCGGGGCGTGTCGATGCGCTCGCGACGGTCCAGGTCGTCGGCGACCGCCGGGAAGTCGAGCGTGCTCTCCTCGACCGCGACGCGCGCGTCGTCCTCGACCTCCTCCAGCCAGTCGCGGGCGTCGGTGACGCGTATCTCGTCCTCGGCCGGGACCGGCTCGAGGATGCGGGTGTCCTGCTCCATGTGGTCCTGCTCCATGTGGTCCTCCTCCATGCGGTCCTCCTCCATGCGGGTGGTCCCCTCACCACCGGGCGTGGCAGAGCTTTGGTTCGAATAGCGGTCGAAACCTCGACCGCGTTCGGGTTCGGCGGGTTCGGCGGGCTCGGACTGCGATTCAGGCTCGGATTCGACCTCCTCGGCGACGGCGATCGCTACGTCCCCGGTGTCGAGTCCGGTCGCGATCAGGGTCTCGTCGGCGGCCTCGTTGAGGTCGGCGCCGAGCTCGCCGAGGGCGGCGTCGCGCATGATCCGGCGCACGCTCTCCTCGACCCAGCCGGCGAGGCCGGCGGCCTGGTCGCTCGGCGCGCCCGCCATCTGCGAGCGCTCGAGCTGCATCGCCGCTTCCAGCCGCTCACGGGCGGCGAGGCGGTCGTGCGAGGCTGCGGAGATCAGCGCCGCGGCGCGCATCGGCAGCGAGGCGCCCACCGGGCCCTGGCCGTCGAGCACCGAGCGCAGCGCCAGCAGGTGGTCGCTCAGGCCTTCCAGCGCCGTCGGGCGCTCGCAGCCGAGCTCGAAGCGGCGCACCGCCCAGGCCAGCGGGCCGGCGGGGTCGGGACGAGCCTCCAGCGTCTGCGCCAACTCGACCAGCGCGCCCGCCTCGCTCTCGTCGAGCCGGTAGCCGTCGGCGCGCGGGGCCGGCGCGCCGGTGGCGATGCGGCGCCAGCGGCCCTCGCCGGTCGGCGCGAAGGCGTGCGGGCCGAGCCCGACGCCGCCCCCCTTATAGAGACGCATGATGCTGATCAGGTCGGTGAGCTGGGCCAGCGCGGCGGCGGCGCTGTCGGCGCCCTCGCCCTGCTCGGCGATGGCGAGGAACTGCGGCTCCCAGGCGGCGCGGCCCATGCCCTCGCTGCGCATCGCCTCGACCGGCGCCTCGAAGCTGTCGGCGCGGACCAGCCGCACCCCGTGCGGGAGCTGCAAGCGCGCGATCGACATCTGCAGGCCGACGAGCGGCGCGACCAGCACATCGGACTCGTCGGCGTCGCCGACCTCGGCGTCGAGCACGGCAAGCGCCTCCTCGAGCCGCTCGCGGTCGAGCGAGAACTCGCCGCTGCCGTCCCAGAGGCCGGCGAGGAAGACCGTCAGCAGGCGCGCCGCCCGCTCGCCCGGCTCGGCCGGGACCTGCTCGCCCCGCGCCTCCAGGTAGGGAGCGGCGACGTCGGCGAGGACGATCGCTTCGCGGGCGGGCTCGAAGGCCGGCAGGGTGCGCAGCTCGCCCTCGCGTTCGCGCACGTAGCGCCCCGTCAGCGGGACGTAGCTGTGGAAGAAGGCGTCGTCGGGCCCGGCCGACTCGGCGACGTCGAAGGGAATCTGGTCGCCGCTGGCGACCAGCGTCGTGAACCGGGTCGCCGCCTCGGCGGCAAGTCGCCGCAGCGCCTCGTTGAGCAGGGGATCGCGCACGCCCCCAGCTTTCCCCCACTCCCGACCGTTCCTGCGTCTGCATA
>DATFMX010000028.1:0-19943 GCA_035266685.1 Solirubrobacterales bacterium | reverse complement strand
AGGACGAGGCGCCGGATGACGAGCGCCGTACTCGACGCACCACCTTGAACCGCCAGACGGCCGGCGAGCGATCGGTCGCTCCACCCGGGGCGCGCGCCTTGACGCGGAAGATGTGGCGGCCGGGACGCAGCCGGCGCGTGGTGAAGGGGGAGCGGCAGCGCCGGTAGCGCCGCCGGTCGAGCTTGCAGAGGAAACGGGCGCGGCGCTGGTTTGAGACGAAGCGGAAGGTCGGAGTGCGATCACGGGTCCGCCGGCGCGGCCGGTGGCGGATCCTCGTCCGCGGGCGGCGCGCCCGGCGCCCGCCGTCGCCTCCCGCCGGACCTCCGCCGGCGCCGGGCGCCGGATATTCGCTTTCCGCAGGGCTTTGCGCGGCGCAGGCGTGCTCGCTCGGGGCGACGGAGTTCGGGCGCGGCGAGGGGAAGACGTCGGAGAAATCCGTGGCGCTGTCGTCGCGATCGTCGCCGGCCTCGAGCAAGGTCGAGCAGCCGGGGGCGATCGTCCTGCGCAGCGCCATTCCGTCCGCGATGCCGAGTGAGTCGGCCGGGGGGCCGGCGGGGGAGAGGGTGGAGCCGTGGAAGCTGCCCCAGGAGACGCAGTCGAGCGATTCCCAGCAGACCGCGCCCCCGGCAGGGTCGAGGCTGCCGCCGGGCATCCCCGCGTCGGCGACGACCCCGAACTGCGACTCCGCGGCCGGGCTGGCGGCGAGGGCCGTGCTCTGGTTGGCGCCGTTCGGCACATCGGCGCCGAAGCCGGCGGTGGCGACCCGCGCGCCCGAAGAGTCGAGGAAGGCGATCGAATGGCCGCCGACGAGGTTCTGCCCCGACGCGTACATCTGCAACTCGACGTACTCGGCTTCCGGGCTCGCGCTCGACCCCGGGTAGACCTCGCGGATCGACATCAGGTGGAAGCTGGCCGAGGCGGGTGGGGCGCCGCCGGCGAGCGCGGCGAGGGCGATCGCGAGGGCCGGCAGCACGCGACTACGCCTTCTCATCGCCTGCCCCCGCGATGGCGGTGCTTGCGGCCACGGTGCTGCCCGCGGTGGCAGCGGCGTCGCCCGTGGTTGCGGCGGCCATGCTGAGCGCGGTGGCTTCGACAGCGGCGGTGCCGGCGCCGATGGTGGCGCCGATGCCGGTGGCGGCGGGGATGGGAGGCGGGAGGAGGAGGCGAGAGGACGGGAGCGGGCGCCGTGAGGGGAGCCGGCTCGGGCGGCGGCGCGGCGCTCGGCGGTGGCGGGATCGCGACGTCGAAGCTGTAGCCGGCAGGCGTCGGATCGACGTTGGCGCCGGCGTCGATCGCGCGGACGAGGAACGTGTGGGGGCCGTTGGCGAGGCCGGTGTAGGTGACGCCGGCGGCCGGGCACCCCGCGAAGGCGCCGCCGTCCAGCTCGCATTCGAAACTCGAACCCGGCTCATTGGATTGGTAGGTGAAGGAAGCGGTGGAGCTGTCGCTCGGGTCGGGCGGCTTGGAGACGATCGTCGTCTGCGGCGGCGTCGTGTCGGCGAGCGAGTTGTCGACCGTCCATTCGAAGGACGCCGCCACTCCCTGATTGCCGGCGAGGTCGGTGGCCCGCACCTTGAAGGCGTAGGCCCCGTTTGCGAGTCCGGTATAGGTCTTGCCGCTGGAGGGGCAGGTGGAGAAGCTGTCGGGCCCCGATTCGGCGGCGAGGCTGCATTCGAAGCTCGAGCCGGGCTCGTTGGCGTGGTAGGTGAAGGAGACGCTGCCGCCGGAGCTCGGGTCGGCCGGGTGAGTGTCGATCGTCGTCGTGGGCGGCGTGGTGTCGGGCGGCGCGGTGCAAGCGGTCTCGACGATCGGGCTCGAGTTGTTGCGCGGGTCAGGAGTCGCGTCGGAGAAGTCGTTGGCGCTCTGGTTGCTGTCGTCGACTCCCTCGAGCAGGGACAAGCAGGCCGGTTCGATCGTGCGCCGTAGCGCCTCGCCGTCGGGAATGCCCGAGAGATCGGCCGGCGAGCCCGAGGGCGAGGGCGTCGTGCCGCCGAAGCTGCCCCAGGAGACGCAGTCGATCGAGCCCGCCCAGCAGGCCGCGCCGCCCGCCGCCGCGATGCCGATTCCCGAGACGGCGAGGTCCGGCGCGACCCCGAAGGCGCTCTGCACGCCGCTGTCGCCGATCAGGATCGTCTGCTGGTTGGCGGCGTTGGCGACGTTGGAGCCGAAGGTGAAGGTCCCGGTCGCCGCGCCGGCGGCGTTGTAGACGGTGAGCGCTTGGCCGCTGACGACGTTCTGCCCCGACGCGTACATCTGCAGCTCCACGTAGCTGGAGCCCGGGTGGGCCGCCGAGCCGGGGTAGACCTCGCGGATCGACATCAGGTGGAAGCTGGCCTGTGCCGCCGGCGCCCAGAGCAGCGCCGCCGTCAGGGCGGCGAGTGCGGACCTGGCCAGGCGGCGTCTCCCCATCGACCCGGCCTACGGAGGCGACGGCGAGAAGGTTCAATCGCTCCCATTGAACCGCGGCGGGCCGGCGTCCGTAGACAGGGGCGATGCGAGGCATTCTCGGCAAGCGGCGCCGCCGGGCGACGGCAATCGGCGCGACTGTGACGGCAGCGCTCGTCGCGGTCCTGCTCGCCGGTGCGTTGACCCCCGCCGCCGGCCGCGGCCACCATCGCACCCACCGCCGCGCCAGCGCCGTTCGCATCGACATCGGCGACTTCGCCTTCCACCCGCATACCGTGAGGGTCAGGCGGGGGACGAAGGTCGTCTTCGCCAACAGCGACCCGACCGCCCACACCGCGACCCGGCGGGGCAGCTTCAGCACCGGGCGCATCCGCCCGCGGCACTCGGTCACGGTGAAGCTGCGGCGTGCGGGCGTCTACGCCTACCACTGCACGATCCACCCCTTCATGCACGGAAAGATCGTCGTTCGCTGAACCTCGCCGTCCTCCGCTTCGGGCGCGGGCGCCGTCGCGGTCGCAAGCGTCGGCGACGTCGGCAAGGTGCTGGTCGACTCCGAAGGCCTGACGCTCTACTACTTCGAGAAGGACAAGGGCGGCAAGTCGGCGTGCTACGGCGCCTGCGCGAGCGCCTGGCCGCCGCTGACGACGAGCGGAGCGCCCCGGGCGATGAACGGCGCCCAATCCTCGAAGCTCGGCACGACCGAACGCAAGGACGGCACGACCCAGGTCACCTACGCGGGCTGGCCGCTGTACACCTACATCGCCGACAAGCAGCCCGGCGAAGACAACGGCACCGACGTCGACGCCTTCGGTGCCCCCTGGTACCCGCTGCACCCCAACGGCGAGAAGGCGGGCGAGTAGGCTGCTCACGATCATATGAAGCGCTGCTGCCCGAGCTACGGCAACTGCTCGCCGAGCAGGGCGTCGAGGGGGACCTCGAGCTGCATCGGGTGGAGACGGTCGAGGACGCCGAGCGCGAACGCTTCCTCGGCTCCCCCACGGTGCGGATCGACGGCTCCGACGTCGAGCCCGGCGCCGGCGAGCGCGATGACTTCGGCCTCAAGTGCCGGCTCTACCGCTCGGGCGGGATGACCTCTGGGGTGCCACCGCGTGAGTGGGTCGTGGCCGCGATCCGCTCGACGGTGGCTGGGTCCAACCCGTAGCTCTGGCGGCTGGGCGTTGACAGTCCACAGTCCGCCCAGGTAGGTTCAGTGCGTGAGTGGGCGCAAGTCGATCTTCAAGGTCATCGATCTGTTTCTGCTTGTCCTCGGCGCGGTTGTCCTGGTCGGGATCGGGCTGCTGATCGGCGTCCTGATCGAAGGGGGCGAGAGCCAGTCGCCCGTCGGAGCCCTTCAGGCCGAAGAAATCGGCAACCCAAAGGACGGACGGGAGCTGTTCGTCAGCCAGGGATGCTCGATGTGCCACACCTACGAGGGTCGCGGCGGCACCGACGCCCCCGACCTCGGCTTCATGCGGGGCAAGATGACGGCCAGCGACATCGCCAACATGAGCGGCGTGATCTGGGACCACCTGCCGACGATGAAGGCCGCCTTCGAAGAGGAGGGCATCCCCTTTCCGGAATTCAAGGGCAATCAGATGGCGAGCCTGATCGCCTACCTGCACGGCGGCGGCCCGCCGCCCGAAGTGGAACCCGAGGCGATGGGCGAGCACATGGGAGGCGGGTCTGGCGACGAGGGTTCCGGCATGCACATGGGCGGCGAGCACATGGGCGGCGAATAGCCGGCCCTCAGCGTCCGCTGAGCGAGCGGCGCAGCAGCACGATCACGGCGGCCGAGAGGACCAGCAGCCAGGCCAGCGCCACGAGCAGCGGCCCGGTCGCGTCGAAGCTCTGTGAGAAGGCGCTGTCGATCAGCACCCGCGTCGGCCCGTAGCCCGGCAGCGCCGCGGCCCACCCCTGCGGTGCGCCGTCGAAGAACATCGGGTTCTGGGCGACGCCGATGTCCATCATCGGCAAGAAAAACATCAGGTAGGCGCCGCCGAGACGGCCGATCGTCGCTCCCGCCAGAGCGCCGATCGCACCGTAGATCAGCCCCGCCAGCAGGTTGCCGGCGACAAACGGCGCCCAGGAGGCGGGGGCGAAGCTGATCGCCATCACAGCGAGGGAGACGGCGAGGACGACGAGGGTCGCCGTGAGGAGGACGACGAGCCGCGGTGCGATCGCCTCGCCGGGGCTGAATCCGGCCAGCACCAGGCGACGGTCGGACTCCAGCGCCGAGCGGACCACGAAGAGGCCGATCAGCCCGGCGAGGAAGCCGACCGTGATCGGCACCATGACCGCCCCGTGCAGCTCCTTCATCGTGGTCAGGAGCTGTTGCCCGCCGGGCAGCGTGATCAGCCGCGGCGTCGGCTCGGTGATCGCGATGCTCCAGCTGATGAAGAGGAAGGGGACGGCGACGAGCAGGACCAGCAGCAGCGGGCGGCGCAGCTGCTCGCGGAATCCCATCCGGGTCGCGGTCCAGGCGCGGCCGTTCATGCCGACCTCGGGCGAGCGGAGAACCAGAAGGCGCCAGCGGCGAGGAGCAGGGCGCCGAGGGTGGTCAGCCCGACCGCGATCCAATCGCCCGCCGGCGAGCTCTGGCCTGCGCCCGCGGCGATCAGAACGTCGGCTGCCTTGCGGGTCGGCATCAGCTGCGCGATCCCGCCGCCGCCGCTCATTCCCGGCCCGGAGAAGGCGTCGATCAAGAAGATGAAGGCGACCGTCAGCGATCCCTCCAGCGGCTCGGAGATGAACGAGCCGACCAGGGTGCCGATGCCGATGTAGATCAGGGCGAAGATCAGGATCGCGACGAATGCGTGGGCGGGGTGGGCGATGCCGGCGACGAGCCAGAGCGTGCCGAAGGCGACGGCTGAGACGAACAGCCCGAGCAGAATCGAAGCCGAGATGCGGGCCACGGCGACCCGTCCGGCGCCCATCCCCGCCAGCGCCAGCCGGCGGTCCGCCTCGCGCGAGGAGGCGACCTGGAAGAAACCGAGCGCCCCGGCGAGAAAGGCGGCAGCCCAGCCGGCCCCGAGGGCGCTGGCCGAGTCATCGGCGACCGATCCGCCGAGCGCCTTGGCGAATTCGCCCAGCACCGAGGCCGAGACGAGCACGAACAGGGCCGGCAGGACGACCAACATAGCCAGCGTCATCCGCGCCCGCAGGTGCTCGCGCAGAAAGTCGGCGCCGCTGATCGCGATCGCGATCACGTCTCCTGGCACCTCCCCTCGCGCAGCTCGTAGATGCGGTCGAGGCGATCGCGCTCGGAGATCAGGTGGGAGACGATCAGGATGCCCATCCCATCGTCCCGTCGCCGCTCGCTCATCTCCCAGAAGCGCAGGTAGGTCTCCCAGTCGAAGCCCGAGTAGGGCTCGTCGAGCAGCAGCAGGTCGGGGGAGTGCATCAGCGCCAGTGCCAGGTTCAGCTTCTGTCGGGTGCCGCCGGAGAGGTCCTCGATCCGGTAATCGCGGTAGCGCTCGAACTGCAGCTCGGAGAGCAGGCTCTCGGTTGCCGAAGAGGCTTCGGCGGGACCGAGCTCGTAGGCGCGGGAGAACAGCTCGAAGTGCTCGGCGACGGTCAGCTTCTCCCAGAGCAGCGGCGTCTGCGGGCAGTAGCCGAGCTTGCCGGCGCGCTCGATCGTCCCCGCGTCGCGCTCCAGCAGGCCGACGACGATCTTCATCAGGGTGCTCTTGCCCGAGCCGTTCTCGCCCACGAGGCCGACCAGCTCGCCGCGGCCGACCTCGAGGCTCGCGCCCCTCAGAACCTCGATCCGCCGCCGTCGGGGCGGCAGGCCTCGATGGAAGCCCTTCTCGATGCCCTCTGCTCGCAAGACCGCCATGCCTTGACAGTAATACCCTAGGGGGGTATTGTCAACCGCATGAAGATCGCAGCCCCGCCTCGGGGATACACCGCAAGCAAGGAGCAGCTGCTCAACCGCCTGGCAAGGGTCGAGGGCCAGGTGCGGGGGATCGCGAAGATGGTCGAGGAGGACCGCTACTGCATCGACGTGGTGACCCAGGTCAACGCCGTGCAGGCGGCTCTGGACAAGATCTCCCTCGGCCTGCTCGACGGCCACGCCCGGGTCTGCATGCGCGACGACGGCGGCGCCCCCGACGATCCCGAGGAGCGCGTCGATGAGCTGATGGGCGCGGTGGGGCGCCTGCTGGGGCGCTGAGCAGGTGACGCCCGCGGTCGGATGCGCTCATCTCAAATTGACGACACACTGATGTGGAATCATTAGCTTGTGGCACGCAAATACGAAATGCGCAAGCGCGCGAAGCGCGTCGAGGAGACGAGGCGCCGGATCGTCGAGGCGGCGATCGATCTCCACGAACGCGTGGGCCCTGCCAGGACCAGCCTGAGCTCGATCGCCGAGCAGGCCGGGGTCGAGCGCCAGACCTATTACCGCCACTTCCCCGACGAGCGTGCGCTGATCTCGGCCTGCTCGGGCCTCTGGATCGAGCGCAACCCGCTGCCCGATGGAGGGCCCTGGCGCGAGATCGGGGATCCCGAGGAGCGCCTTCGCCGTGGGCTTGGAGAGATCTACGCCTTCTACGAGGCCAATCAGGCGATGCTCTCCTCGGTGCTCAGAGACGCCGAGATCCATGACCCGACGCGGGAGGTGGTGACCCAGGGCATAGCCCCGGCGATCGTGGGGCTGGGCACCGCGCTGGCGAGTGGATGGGCCAAAAGCCCCGCGACACGCGCCGCGATCGACCTGGCGCTCGGCTTCCACACCTGGCGCTCGCTGACCGGCCAGAGCGGGCTCTCCGCCGATCGGGCCGCGGAGCTGATGGCCAAGATCGTGCGCTGCGCGGGCTGACGCTCCTCTGGCGTGCCGGATGGGAGGTGGCGGCCCGCTGGGAACCGCATCGTCAGACGGCGGCGGGCGAGGGACGATAATCGTCCCACATTCCTGTATGGCGAATTTGACACCTCGGTGGACCCGTGCTAGAAATCGGCCACCAGGCCTGTATGACGATTATTGGGCCGCTTTACATGGAGGATGAGATGACTGCTGTCAAGACCGAGGCGCCTCCGGTGCAGGCGAACGATGCTCCGCTGGGCGTGCGCCTGTTCACGATCCCGGGATCGCACCCCGGAACGGCGGTGCGGCTGATGCTCGAGTACAAGGGGATCGAGCACAAGCGCACCGACCTGCTGCCGGTGGCCTCGTGGGCCGTGCTCAAGGCATTGCGGTTTCCCGGGGTGAGGGTGCCGGCGCTGAAGATCGACGGGCGAAGGATCCAGGGCTCGCGTGAGATCGCCCGGGAGCTGGACCGCGTCGTGCCGGAGCCGCCGCTCCTTCCCTCCGACCCAGACCGCAGGGCGGCGGTCGAAGAGGCCGACCGCTTCGGCGACGAAGACCTCCAGCAGGCGGTCCGCCAGATCCTCCTGTGGATGCTGCGCAAGGACACGGCGCCGTTTGCGAGCTACGCGGAGGGGGCGAGGATCGGCGTCCCGATCGGCCTCGCGGTGAAGACGGCCAGCCCGTTCGTCGCCCTCGACGCGCGCTCGGTCGAGGCCACCGACGCCAATGTCCAGCGCGACCTCTCGGAGCTGCCCGGGATGCTTCAGCGGATCGACGACTGGATCGCCGAGGGCGTCCTCGGCGGCGAGGAGCTGAACGTCGGCGACTTTCAGATCGCCACCTGCCTGCGGCTGGCGATAAGCCTCGACGACCTCCGCCCGGCGATCGAGGGCCGCCCGGCGGGCGAGCTGGCCCTGCGCGTCGTCCCCGACTACCCGGGCAGGACGCCGTCCACCTTGCCGGCGGCCTGGCTCGAAGCGCTCCGAAGCTCGACCTGAAAATCCCGTCTGCACCCAAATCGCTGCCGGAGCCCGGCTTCGCCACCGAGCCCGGGTAGACCTCGCGGACCTTCATCAGTTGGAAGCTCGCCGGGGCGCTCGGGGCGGTGAGCAGCGCCGGCGGCGACGCTGGCGACGAGCGCCCTGGCGCCGGCCGCCAGCCACTACCGTCGCGTCCATCGCCGTGCCCCCGTCGCGCGGGTGAACATCCGCAGCTTCGCCTTCCACTGCTCGCCCCATCCCTTCATGCACGGCAAGATCGTCGCCGGCTGAACCCGACGACTCCTGGCGCCGTATCTAAGGGCAGCGTGAGCTGCCCCTCTGCTTCAAGATTGATCCGATGCCACCCGGCGCCCTGACCCGCGAGCGCGACGTGCGCGAGGCCTACGCCGCCCACGCGGGCGAGCTGTACGGGTTCGCCCGGCGCTCGCTGGGGGACGCCGGCCTGGCGGAGGAGGCCGTGCAGGAGACTGTCAGCCGATCAGCCGCGCCCTGACAGTTGCGGCGATGTTCAGCCGCAGCGCCCGCCGGGTCGCGTGCGCGGCGGCCAGCAGGGCGAGGGCCAGCGCCGGGACGATCACCAGCAGGAAGCTGGGCGCCTCGGGGTGCAGGCCGATCTCGAACCAGGCTTCGGAGATCCGCTGTGAGAGGGGGGAGGCGATCAGGATGCCGAGCGGGACCGAGAGCGCGGCGGCGAGCAGCGTCTGGGTGAGCGCCTCTCCGGCGACGGCGGCCCCGATCTGGCGCCGTCCGTAGCCGAGCGCAGCCAGGGTCGCGAACTCGCCGCGGCGGTCGAGGTAGGAGAGCGCCAGGGTGGAGACGAGGAAGAGCGCGCCGACCCCGAGGCTGATCGCCTGCAGGACGGAGATCAGCCCGGTCAGCTCGTCGAGCAGTTCGCGCTCGGCCGCGAGCGCCGAGGCTTTCGAGGTAACCCGCGCCACCGCCGGGTCGGCGCGCAGGCGGCGGGCGTCCGCCGCGTCGCCCGCGACGAGCACGCTCGTCGCCTGGCCCGGCAGCCCGAGCAGGCCCGCTGCCTCGGCTCGCGGCAGGTAAGCCTGTTCGGTGGCCAGGGTGCGGGCGACGCCGGCGACATGGACGGTCGCGCTCTGCTCCGAGGTACGCAGCCGGATCGGGTCGCCCGGGCGCACGCCGAGCTTGTCCGCGGTCTGCTCGCTGAGCACGATCCGGCCCGGCCTGGGGCCGTCGCCGGAGGTGAGGTCGAGGCGCAGCAGGGCCGGCCGCCGCGGCAGCCCGGTGAGCTGCGCTCCGATCCCGTCGCCGCCGGCCCGCAGTTCAGCCGGACCCTTCACCGTCGCCTCGGCCCTGGTCGCTCCCGTCCGTCTGGCGAGCGCTGCCGCCCGACCGTCCGGCAGCGGCCGGCTGAGGTCCGCCGAGTGGGTCCAGCCCTGGCCGGCGAACGCCGCGTCGACAGAGCTGTTGGTCGACGAGACGAGGATGTTGAGCGCGGCGCCGAGCCCGACTGCGCCGGCGATGCTGACGACGGTGGCGGCGCTCAGCAGCGGCCGGCGCAGCAGCCCGCGCAGCCCGTAGGTGAACGCCGGCGGGCCGATCGCGGTCAGCCGCTGTAGCCAGCCGGGAAGCTCGAAGGCGCCGACGCTCTCCCCGCGCAGCGCCTCGATCGGGTCCAGGCGGGCGAGCCGGTAGGCGGGAAGGAGGGCGGCGAGCAGGGTGGCGAGGACCGCCAGGCCAGCCGCCAGGGCCAGCGGCCCGAAGGCGAGCGGGTACCGCGTCACCGGGAAGCCGACCGCGCTCGAGTACTCGTTCGCGACCAGCCGCCCGACGCCGATCGTCGCTCCGATCGCCAGCGCCGCGCCCAACGCGGCGAGCGCCGCGGCGAGCAGCATGACCGAACCGACGACCGTGCGCGGTGGGTAGCCGATCGCCAGCAGGGCGCCCAGCTCGCGCCGCTGTGAGCTGACCAGGCGGCGCAGGCTGAGCGCGATCAGCAGCAGGCCGACGATCCCGAAGACGACGCCCATCACCGGGGCGAAGATCGAGAAGCTGTGGATGTCGGCCTCGGTCAGCCGGCGCCCGTACTGGCGCGAGCGCGGGGTGACGCGAGCCGTCGGCAGGCCGGCGGCGAGCCGCTTGGCGGCCTGGCCGGTGCCGCCGCCGGGCAGGTCGACCGCGAGGTCGTTGGCGCGCCCGTCCAGACCGGTCAGGCGTTGCAGCGAGGCGCGCGGCAGGAAGACGACCGCGAGCGAGCCGCGCTGGGGGACGAGGTAGTCGGGGTTGGCCGTCGCCAGCAGGTACTCGGGGCTGCGCGCCAGCCCTCGTACGCGCACCGAGAAGGCGCGACCGGCGACTTGCAGGCGCAAGCTGTCTCCGGACCCGATGCCGACGCGATCGGCGTATTCGGCGTCGAGCGCGGCGCCGCGAGGGTCGCCCCCGTCGAGCCCCCGCCCGGCAGTGACCGCGAGCCGGTTGAGCGACGCGTCCACCGGCATGCCGACGACTTCGCCCGCGGTGCGCGAGCCGCCGTATAGCGCCGCGCCGTCGAGGATCAGCCGGGTCTCGGCACGGCGCGCCCTGGCTTCCTCGGCCCGATGGCGCAGCCGCCCGGTGGGCAGCGGGGCGCGCAGGCGCAGGTCCAGGTCGGCGAGCGCGTAGCGGGAGTAGAAATCGTCGCGGGTCGCTTCGACGTCGTGCATGGCGAGCGCGATGCCGGCGGCGGTCCCCGGGCCGGCGCCGATCACGACGACGATCAGCACCGCGCGCAGGCCCATCGCGCGCAGGTCGCGGTATGCCTTGCGCCAGAGCATCAGGGCGCGGTGACCGACGCGTCGGCCAGGCGCCCGTGCGAGAGCCCGACGACGCGATCTCCCGCCTGGGCGATCGCCGGGTTGTGGCTGACGATCAGGAAGGTGACGGCGGTCTCGCGGTTCAGCTCGCGGATCAGCTCCAGCACGCCGGCCGAGGTCTCCTCGTCGAGGTTGCCGGTCGGCTCGTCGGCGAGCAGCAGGCGCGGTCGCTTGCTGAGGGCGCGGGCGATCGCGACGCGCTGCTGCTGGCCGCCGGAGAGCTGCGCGGGAAAGCGGCCCGCCAGGTCGCCGAGGCCGACCCGCCCCAGCAGCGCCTGGCCGCGCTCGCGTGCCTCATCGCGCTCGACGCCCGCCACCCGCACGCCGGCCTCGACGTTCTCCAGCGCGGTCAGGGTGGGGAGGAGGTTGTAGAACTGGAAGATGAAGCCGACCGAGCGGGCGCGGTAGGCGGTCAGCTCGGGCCGCGAGGCGTGCGTCAGCTCGGTCCCGCAGGAGAGGACGCGGCCACTGTCGGGCCGGTCGAGGCCGCCGATCAGGTTGAGCAGCGTCGTCTTGCCGCAGCCCGACGAGCCATGCACGACCACCATCTCGCCACTGCCGATCTGCAGCGAGAGGTCGTCGAGAACCCGCTGCTGCGCGGCGCCGCTGCCGTAGGACTTGGCGACGCTCTCGAGGCTGACCAGCGGCTCAGCCACGGTCCTCCTCGGCGCCGCCGCGCCAAGTGGTCTTGCCATTCATCACATTCATAGATTCGCAACTATGCAGCTGGCGCCGGGGTCAGACCGGGGCAGCGCTGCTACTCGCCGGCGACGTCGCGGCGCAGGAAGACGGTCAGCGCGACGAGCAGCGCCGGCACCGCGTAGAGCGCGCAGACCCAGAGTGCGCGCAGGATCGGCGCCCAGTCGACGGGGACCCGGAGGAACCCCTGCCAGTCCTGGAACTGGGTGCTGAGCAGGTAGGGCTGTAGGCCGCCGAGCCCGGGCAGGATGCCGACAAGCTGCAGCAGCAGCGAGAACATCAAGGTGCCGACGATCGCCGCGGCGCTGTTGCGGAAGACGGTCGAGAAGAGCAGCCCGATGCTGGCGACGGCGAGGATCGGCAGCAGGTAGACGGCGAGGCTGGCGCCGACCAGCGCCAGGCCGTGCGAGGCCGAGACACGGGTGCCGGAGAGGGTGACGATCGGGTTGAAGCCGGAGGCGACGATCCCGGCGACGAGGGCGACGACGCCGCTGAGGACGATCGCGGCGATCGCGTAGGTGACGGCGGCGAGCGCCTTGCCGGCGAACACGTGCTGGCGCTCGACCGAGCGGGTGAGGATCGTCTTCAGGGTGCGGTCGCGGTCCTCGGCCGCGACGATGTCGCCGGCGACCAGGGCGGTGATCAGCGGGAAGAGCCAGACCGAGCCGAAGAGCAGCATGACGAGCGGGATCGCCAGGCCGGTGTCGTGGACGTAGCGGCCGAAGGCGACGTCGCGCGGTTCGCCGTTGCGGAGCGCCAGCGCGCTGACGAAGATGATCGGCACCGCCACCGCGGCGCCCAGCCCCAGGTAGGTGCGCTTCTGGGCGCGCAGCTTGCGCAGCTCCCAGCGGTAGACGGTCAGCGCGCCCGGCATCAGGCGAGCTCCTCCGCGGCGCTCGCCATGCGCTCGCCGCTCGTCGCCACCGCGTCGCCCTCGGTGAGCTGGAAGAAGAGGTCCTCGAGGCTCGCCTGCCGCGGGCTCAACTCGAGCACGGGCGCGCCGGATTCGCCCAGCGCCAGCGAGAGCTCGCCGACCGCGGTCTCGCCGGCGGCGCGGAACAGCAACCCGCCGCCGGGCGCCTCGCGCATGTCCTCGATCCCCGCCTGCGCCGCGCAGACGCGCCGCGCCCGCTCGTCGTCGCCGGTACGCAGGCGGTAGCTGACCCCGGCGCGGTCGCGCAGCTCGGCCAGCGCGCCCTCGTAGACGACGCTGCCGCGGCGCACGATCGCGACCCTGTTGCAGAGCTCTTCGACCTCGAACAGCAGGTGGCTGGAGAGCAGCACGGTGATCCCGCGGGCGGCGAGGTCGCGGATCAGCTCGCGCATGTCGCGCATCCCGCCCGGGTCGAGGCCGGTCGCCGGCTCGTCGAGCAGCAGCAGGCGGGGGCGGCGCAGCAGCGCCGCGGCGATCCCGAGGCGCTGGCGCATCCCGTGCGAGTAGCCGCCGACCCGGTCCTTCGCCCGGTCAGCCATCTCGACGACGTCGAGCACCTCCTCGATCCGCGCCGCGGCGTCGCCGCCGTCGAGCGCCGCGCAGAGGCGCAGGTTCTCGCGTCCGCTCAGGTACGGGTAGAAGGCGGGCGCCTCGACGAAGCCGGCGACGCCCGCGAGCGCGGCGACGCCGAGCTGCGGGTCGCGGCCGAACAGCCGCACCGAGCCCTCGTCGGGCCGGATCAGCCCCAGCATCATCCGCAGCGAGGTCGTCTTGCCGGCGCCGTTGGGGCCGAGGTAGCCGAAGACGTCACCGGCCTCGACCGTCAGGTCGACGTCGTCGACGGCGACCAGCTCGCCGTAGCGCTTGACCAGGCCGCGGACCTCGATCGGGGCCGCTTCGGCCACCGTCTAGAGGCCCTGTGCCGCTTCCCTGGCGACCGACGGCGTGACCGAGCCGACGACGGTGTAATCGACGCCGCCGCGGCGGAAGCGGATCAGCGTGCCGAGCGGCGTTTCGAGCTGCTGGGCCTGCGTCGCCCCTTCGATCGTCACGCTCGGGAGTTGCAGCCCGCCCGTTTCGTCGCCTTCGCCGGAGCCCACTTCGGCGGCGGGAAGCTCGAGCACGGCGATCCCGCCCAGTCCTTTGCCGTAGGTGAGCAGCGCGCCGGCGTCTTCGCCGCTGGAGATCAGCCGCGCGCCGTCGCGGGCCATGCCCGCGAGGCTCGGCGGGGCGCTGACTTCAAACGAGGTCTTCGTCTGCACCGCTTCCAGGCCGCTGACCGGTTCCGCGGAGTCGTGGCCCTCGCCGCCGCCTTCGGGCGGGTTGAGGTCGACGACCTTGGCGCCGGGCGGTGGGGCCACTTCGAAGGTCGAGGCGGGCACCGGGCCGAAGTCGATCTCGGTGACGCTCAGTTCGAGCACCGGCGAGCTCTCGCCCTTGGCGTAGACGGCGGCGCGCAGCGGCGCGCCGTTGAGCGCGTCCCAGGCGAGCTCGGCGCCGCCGAGCAGGCCGCCGTTTCGCCGCGGCGAGGCGTGCAGGGTGTAGGCGGCGCGGCCGGCGACGTCGGAGGGGATCGCGCCGCTCAGGTCGGCGTGCTTCATCGCCTCTTCGATCGCTTCCCGGACCTGCGCGAGCGAGGGCGGTTCGGCCTTCTCGGCTTCGCCGTCGGGGTGGTGCCGGGGCAGCGTCCCCCGGTAGACGGTTTTCGTGCCCGGGTCGTAGACCGTGAAGCTCCGCTTGTCCACCAGCAGCTGGAAGTCGCCGCCGCTGCTCTTCGAGACGTCGGCCTGCAGCTCGAGTCGCAGCTTGCCGTCGGCCGAGGTCCAGAGCCTGCCGGAGGCGCCGCCGAGCAGCGGGTCGGCGCCTTCGAGCACCGATTCGCCGATCAGGTTGTCGGTGAAGTGGACCCGCGCGGTGACGCCTTGGGGCGGGGAGGCGGAGAGCGCGTCGTGGACCGCTTCGTCGAGCGGCTTCGGGGCCGGGGTGGGGCCGCCTCCGGTGGCGGCGAGGGCGATCGCCGCGCTCGCCGCCGCGAACAGCGTCAGGGCGGCGACGATGACGAGGAGTCGAAGGGTGGAGATGCGTCGCAGGTAGTTCATCGCTTGCTCATCGGAAGAGCACCCTCACAGGGTAGGGGGGCTTCCTAAACGGCGAATGAGACGTTCACTGATCGTAGTCCCCGCCCCGGTTCGGCAAGGGCCAAGGGCGAAATCCTGTTTGATCCAGGTCGAGATGGAGCCATCGAAGCCGGCAATCAATTTGCGCTACGCGGACGAAGCGAACCAGCTTGACGCCGTTGAGCCGCTCTGGAGCGCCCTCCAGGAGCACCACTCGACGCTCATTCCGAACCTCGGCGGTAGCGCCCCGAAACGCGAGCTGGCGGATTCGTGGCGGCGACGGCGGGCCAAGTACGAGCGCTGGCTCCAGGACCCCGAGACCTTCTTCGTCGTCGCCGAGGACGGGGGTCGCCCGATCGGCTACGCCTTCGTCACCGTCGGCTCGGGCTACGCCGCATGGCAGACCGGCGACCGACTTGCGGAGTTGGAGACGCTCTCGGTCCTGCCAGAGCGTCGCGGTGACGGCGTCGGCGCCGCCCTGCTGGAATCCGTGTGGGAGCGCCTGGCCGAGATCGGCATCGAGGACCTAGTCATCACCGCCGCGAAGACCAACGTCGACTCCCACCGCTTCTACGAGCGCCACGGCTTCACCCAGGGCTTCGTCGTCTACTACGGCAAGCGCCCCGCGCCAGGGGAGCGGGACTGAGCCGGCCGCTCGGCGTTGAATGCCCGCGGGCGCTCGGGTCCTTAGCCCGACGGCTGCTCGCCCGGGCGAGCCCCTTCGCGGGCGATGCTGCCCCAACCGCCGCGGCCCAGGAGGACGTCGACCAGCGCCCACGCTCTCCATACCGCGAGCCATTGTCGGTATCCCAGGTTGTCGACGAATGCGTAGGCAACCAGACGCAGTGCCTCGCGGTTGCCGGTGTAGCGCCGAGACGATCCGACATGGCTCCCGGCGCTTGCGGAGCATGTGGTAGAGGCGCTGGACGAGCTCGAAGTCCTCGCCGATCGCACCCGGTTCATAGCCCCCGACCGACTCCACCGTCGGGCGGTGAAACAGTCCGAATGCACCCGACACGATCATCAGCGAGCCGAACTTGCTCCAGGCAAGGCGACCGGCGACGAAGGAACGGAAGTACTCGACGATCTGCAGCGTCGCCAACCGCCCGGCCGGCAATCTCGGCTCCACCACGGCGTCGGCGTCGAGTACGCACACGTACGGGTAGCGGGCGGCGTTGACCCCGGCGTTCACCGCGTCGGCCTTGGTTCCGGCGCTCACCTTGCTGACCACGGAGAGGTGTGGATGGCGACGCGAGCGATAGGTCCTGTGTACCGGCGCCTCCGAGACTGCGGACGGCGGCGGCGCGAACGTCGCGATCCTCGTCGTCGAGGGCTTTCAGCAGATCCGGCAGCGCGCGGTGGGCGACCATGTCGCCGAGGGCGGATGCCGCGGCCACCCGGCGCCAGGCACGCCTCGACCGCAGGGCCCGCAGCTCCTCGCCGACGCGGAATGCTCCTCGACGATCGCGATCGCGACCGGCCGCAATCGTTGCTCCCGGCGAGCAGGCCCGCAACCACGTCGACCTCAGCGTCGCCCGAGCACCGCTTGAACCCGCGAGCGGAGCTCCTGCGGGCTGAACGGCTTCTTGACGTAGTCGTCGGCGCCCGCGTCAAAGCCTCGCTGCACATCGGCCTCCTGAACGCGGGCCGTCAGCAGAATCACCGGAATCCCCTTTACGGCGTCGTCCTGGCGCATCTGTTCGGTCACCTCGTAGCCGTCGAGGAAGGGCATCATCACATCGAGTACCGCGATGTCGGGCACGAGCTCGCGCGCCAACCGCAGCGCCTCTCTGCCGTCCTCGGCTCGGGCAACCTCGTAGCCGGCCGCGTTGAGGCGGAACTCGACCAGTCCGAGGATGTCCGCGTCGTCGTCCGCGATCAGGACAAGCGGCTTGTCGCGCTCTGGGGTGCTCATCGAAGTGCCTCGGTGGAAGCGCTGTCCGCGGTCAACGCCGCGGCGACGGCCTGCCGGAGCTCTGACGGAACGAACGGCTTGCGCAGGTAGTCGTTGGCGCCGACCTCCTCGCCGCGGTGGATCTCCGACTCGCGCACGCTGGCGCTCAGCAGCACGACCGGCATCGTGCGGAGGTCGGTGTCGGCACGGATAGCTCGCGTCAGTTCGTAGCCGTCCATCTCTGGCATCCAGACGTCGATCACCGCCGCGTCCGGCCGCCGCTCTCTGGCGACCCGCAGCGCCTGGCGCCCGTCGACCGCGGACGCGATGTCATACGCAGCCTCCCTGAGGCGCAGGCTGACCAGGCTGAGGATGTCCGGCTCGTCGTCCGCCACGAGGACCAGGGGCCGCTCTCGGACTTGGTCCTGGTTCATGCGATCACGCTCCTCGCAGGTCGATTCGACGCGTCCGCGTCAATCGTCTCGGTCTTCTCCATTGGCAGATGCACCCGGAAGTTGGAACCGCGACCGGGATCGCTCTCCACCTCGATCTCGCCGCCGTGGGCCTCGACGATGGCCTTGCTGATCGCCAACCCGAGGCCGACGCCCTTGGTCTGGCCGGCGTTGGCATGCGTCCCGCGATAGAAGCGATCGAACAGATGCTCGATCTCCTCGGGGCCGATCCCGAGGCCGGTGTCCTCGACATCGAGGACGCAGGCCTGACCACGCTCCTGTATGCGGACGGCGACCCGACCGCGCGGAGGCGTGAACTTCAGCGCGTTGGAAATCAGGTTGTCGAGCACCTGGTTCAGCCGGCCCTGGTCGCCGGAGAACGTGCGCACCCCATGGCTCTCGACCGAGAGCTCGATCCCCGCCTCGATCGCAGCCGGCTGAGAGCGCTCGACGCACTCCCGCGCCACGGCCTCGATGTCGACCACGCCAATACGGATGTTGAAGGTGCCGGCGCCGACCTGGCCGACCAGGAGGAGGTCTTGGACGAGCCGGTCCAGGCGCTCGCTGTTGCGCTTCACGACCTCGAGGTAGTGACGTCCCTCCGCGGAGAATCGCTCACCTTCCTCCTCGCTGAGGACGTCGGCGTAACCGATGATCGAGGTGAGCGGCGTGCGCAACTCGTGCGAGACGAGCCCGAAGAACTCGGACTTCAAGCGGTCGGCCTCCTGCTCGATTTCCTTGCGATCGGTGACGTCGCGAACGAGTGCCATTTCCATCTGGCCTCGATCGGTCTCGACCGGGGAGGTCGTGATCTCACAGGCGAACTCGCTGCCGTCGCGGCGGCGGGCGAACTGCGCATCCCCCGTCGCGGGTTCGCTCTGCAGGCGTCCGGGCACGAGGATCTCGACCGGTTTGCCGATCAGCTCCTCTTCCCCGTAACCGAACATCGCCTGGGTCTGGGAGTTGACGACCTCGATGCAACCGTTCCCGCCGATGCCGATGACGGCGTCAGGCGCCATCTCCAGCAGCTGGCCGAACATGCGGTCGGCTCGCTGGCGGTTGGAGACATCGTGGCCGATCACGGAAGCGCCGACTATCTTGCTTTCGGCGTCGAAGATCGGCGACAGCGTCAGCTCCACCTGAACCAACTGCCCATCCTTGCGTCGCCGGACGGTCTCGAAGCGTTCCACCCGCTCTGCGCCTGCAACCCGGTGCAGGAGGTCGGCCAGCTCATCCTGCCGATCGGCGGGAACGATGATCGAGATATTGCTGCCGATGGCCTCCTCGGCGGAGTAGCCGTAGAGATGCTCGGCTGCCTCGTTCCAGGTTCGTATCTCACCGTCGAGGTTCTTGCTGATGATCGGGTCGTTGCTCCACTCGACGATCGCCGCAAGCCGGCGCCGGTCCTCGTGCGCGTTCCGGGCGAGCGCATCGGCGCGATCGCGGTCCTGCGCCGAGCGGCGCAGCTGGGAGGCCGTCAGCGCGATCAGCCCGAGCATCGAGCCGATGATCAGCACGGCCACCCCCGAAAGCCCGACCTGGGAGTCGAAGAGCCCTTGCGCCTCACCCGCTCGCGCGAGCAAGCCGGCGAGGAGCGGCAGGACGATCGCCACCGGGGCCAATCGGCGGGCGACCACCGCCCCCGGGTCGCGCCCGCTGAGGAATGCGACGACTCCTCGCTGCGGGCGAAGGAAGGCGAGCCCGACGACTGCCACCGACAGCGCGAGCGCCGTCTGTGGAGCCACTCCGGCCGTGCCCCCGGATTCGCTGCCCCGGAGGAAGTCGACGCCGAAGGCCAGACCGACGAGCGCCGCGATCAGAAGCGCGCTCGCAATCGCGCCCGTCACCTGACTCAAGCGCGAAGCTCTTCCGCCGAGATCGAGGCCCGCCAAGGACACTCCGAGGAACACGAACACCGCTGCCGTCAGCGGCGACGGCCGGCCAGGCGCGCCCCCCGAGTCCGCGAACAGCAGTTGATCGAATCCGACATCGCCGACCAGGTACTCGGCGAGGACCGCGGCGCCGAAGGTCATCACCGCCAGCCCGAGCACCAGTCCAAGTCGCTGCTGCCGGGGCGTTCTCAGCGGCGCCAGGAGCAGGATGCTCGCGCCGCTGACGATCAAGGCCACCGCGGTGTTCGCCTTCATCGATCTCAAGCTGGACAGGACGCTCTTCAGTGCTTGCGCGTCGAGCATCCAGCTGAACAAGACGAGCACGCCGATGGCAATGACGGTCACTCCGGCGACAACTGGAACCAAGTCACGCGCGCGTCCGGTGCGCGCCTGAGCGTCGTTCGGTTTGTCGACCTCGCGGTCAACCATTGCCTGGCTCAACCAAAGGTAGGGTGACGCAAAATTGAGTTGCGATGCCGTGAACGCTTCCGACCCTGACAGCGCCGCCGTGAGCCTCGGCGATCGCCTTGGCGATCCCCAGGCCGACGTCGGCTCTGGATCCGTCGGTGGGGGGGACATTCGACCCTCGGAAGAACGGTTCGAAAATCTGCTCGAGCTCGTCCGGCGCCAAATAGGTGCCGGAGTTCGTCAGGTCGATCACCGCCTGAGTGTCGGTGGCTGACAGCTTCATCTCGATGCGCTCTTCTGCCGGCGTACACCCCACTGCATTTGAGAGGAGCCGATCGAAGAGCTCGGTGAGCGTGTCGGCGTCGCCGTCAAGCGAAATCGGAGGGCCCTTCACGAGAATCAATTCGACGCCCTGCGCCGCTGCCTGCGCGGTCCAGGTGCCGAAGCAGCGCCCGACCAGCTCGCCGAGCTCCACGCCCTGACGATGGACGGCGAGATCACCGGGTTCGATCGC
>DATFMX010000027.1:0-8468 GCA_035266685.1 Solirubrobacterales bacterium | reverse complement strand
ACCTCCGCACGCGGGGAAGCGAAGGGGTTGCTCAGCCTCATCTGCCCTTCCACGGGATCGGAAGGCATCGGCGGCCACTCTCCGGGTGCCCGGCTCACTGTCAGGCACCGGGGCGCGAGCGGCTTCGGGTTCAGCGCGATGGCGAACAGTCCAAGCCGGCCGGTGCGGTTCGCCGCCTCGGTTAGGGAACGCCGAGGCGATCTCAAAATCGACCGTTGGGTCGCGGCGACGGCTGCTCCGCGCGCGTTCGAGTTCGACGTTCCATCGGGCAGGGCGCGCGTCCGCCCGCCCCGGCCATTCGCGGGAACCGCGACCTATCGCCGGCCTCCGGGTGGGAGGCCCAGGTGGCGCGGCGACCTCCGCGTCGATTTCCCCGGCCGCTCAGGCGTTCGGCTGACGGGACCGGCCACCCGGGCAAGCCTGATCCGCGCTGTGCTCAATCCCGGCCACCCGTTCTGAGCTCTCCCTTCGTCAGCCCAGGCGATCCGCTACGCGGCCGAGGCTGTACGGGAGCGTGAGCTGCCGGTCAACCGGGGAGCAGTTCCTCAAGGCGGTGGGTGCCGCCGCTGAAGTAGCTCGAATGAGTCAGCTTGATCGTCTCCAGCGAGTCGGCGCTCAAGAGAACGATGTCTAGCTTTTCGTCCTCGGCATTTGCCTGCTCCGCCTCGGCGTATGCCGCTTGGGCAACGTCGTAGTCGGTGCCGAAGGACTCAACCTCCGTCTTGCCGGTATCTAGGTCGTAGCTGACCAGGAAATGCTTGATTTCATCGGGGTTCATTGCCTTACCTTGCGTCGATCTGCTCTACGTCGAAGGGTATCGACTCGCCCTCGTAACTCCATGAGCCGCCTGTAAGGCGCGGGGTCTGCCGGAAGACCTTGATCTGCGATGGCGAGGAGTTCTCCCAGGGCGACGTAGAAGTCGCGAAGCGCCTGGGGACCGGCGCCGAACTTGAGACCAGGTGCGACGCGACGAGCGTCGGCCTCCACGGAGTTGGCCCAGGCGTCTTGAAGGCGGGTGCGAAGCTGCACCTCGATCCGGCGACCGTAATTGCGGTTGATGAGATGAAGTGCCCTGTATCCGTCGGACTTCGGCTCGGCGACGTAATCCCGAAATTGGACGATGGTCCAGTTCCTCCGCAACTGACGGGCGACGCTGTTGACGGCGGCCTGGTCAGGTAGCACGGCGCGGACTCCGCCGATATCCGCCATGCGAGATAGCTTCATCGTCGGCTCGCGCAAGAGCTTGTCGATGATCGTCGGGAATTTCTTCAAGCGCTGGGTGACCTTCGGGGCTTCGTGTTGGCCCGCGTAGTGGCGCAAGTTTGTGGCGACTCGCGAGAGCGGCCTCGCGTGCTCTTCGCGCCACCAGTCGATGATCTCGACCGCTTCGAGGACCGCTGGGGAGCGCTCGACGGTCTTCTTCTTATCGACGACCAGGCGAAGGTGCTCGGCGAGTGTCTGCCCAGCCCGGTCGACTCTGCTCTTGCTGTACGGCACTCGTCAACGGTAAAAGACACGTCGGCGACGCTCCGCGACCATTGCCCGCGATAGGTCGATCCTGGGGCTCTCGCTCGAAGCGCTCCGGCCACGATGGGTCATAAGGGACCAGGCGTATCGGTTCGTCCAAGATCAGCCTTGCTTTTCGGCTGCGCCAAACGCCTCGGCCAACCCGGCGGCGAACGCTTCCCCATCGGGCGGTGCGGCTATCGAGAGCAGCAGCTCTCCGCGATCGTTGTCGGGCTCACGGGAGATCAGGCGCTCGGAGTCGAGCGCGGCGATCTCGGCGAATCGTTGCTCCAGGTCCCCCGTTCCGAGCGTGCAGGCCATCGGCAACTGCGTGGTCATCCTCCTTCCTCCGGCAGCTGTGGGTCCTCCGCGTCGATCTCCTCCGCCGTTCCCTCAAAGTCGTAGGGGCGGCCAACCGGGTCGGGGCCTGCGCTGTAGCGCGGTGGGGCGCCGCGCATGCCGTTGACACCGACGACGAGGAAGCGGCGGGTCACCCAGGCCTGGAGGAGGCGGCGGGCGATCGCTCGGGTCGGGGGGATGAGGAGGAGCAGGCCGACGGCATCGGTGATGAAGCCGGGGGTGAGCAGGAGGGCGCCGCCGATCGTGATCATCAGGCCGTCCGCCACCTCGTGGCCGGGGAAGCGGCGTTCGGCGAGGGCGCGGCTGAAGCGCTGCCAGGCGCCGCGGCCCTGGTGGCGCAGCAGGGTCGCGCCGAGCAGCGACATGCCGAACAGCAGCACCAGCGTCGGCAGGACGCCGATCAGGCCGCCGACCTTGATGATCACGTACAGCTCGAGGATCGGCACGGCGATGAAGAGGCCGATGAGCGGAAGCATCGCTTCAGCCTAAAGATCGAGTCGTGTGCCCTCGCGCCGCGAGAGCAGGGTGACGCCGGCGAGCATCGCGAGGAGGGCGAGCCCCGAGCCGATCGTGCCCAGCGTCGAGTCGCGGAGCGTCTCCTCGTAGAGGCCGAGGCCGAGCGCGACCGAGACCACGGGGGCGACGATCGACTCGGTGGCGATCGCCGGCGGCAGATCCCCCGCCTGCAGGGCGACCTGGCTGACCGCCATGCTGATCAGGGCGACCAGCAGCACAGCCCAGATCGCCCAGCTCGCGACCAGCGCGTCGATCCCCATGTGCAGCCTTTCGGTCATCGCCTTGGTCACCGCGCCGTGCAGTCCGAAGAGCACGCCAGCCGCGGTCCCGACCAGCGTCGCCTTGACGGCGGGCCTGCGCCGCAGGCCCGAGGCGGTCAGCACTCCCGCGAGTACGAACAGCGCGCCGCCCCAGACGAGCCAGGCGCCGCGGCCGGGCTCATCGATCCCCGCCGCCGGGTTGCTGAGGACGAGGAAGACCGCGAGCCCGGCGGTCGCCAGCAGCGCGGCGCCGATGTCGCGGCGCTCGATCCGCTGGGCGGACAAGCGCGCCCCCAGCGGCAGCGCGAAGACCACGGTCATCGCCAGGATCGGCTGCACGAGCACGATCTCGCCGTTCGACAGCGCGGCGACGTGGAAGCCGAAGCCGACCCAGGTGAGCAGGATCCCCGCCCACCAGACCGGCTGGCGCGCCAGCTGCAGCATGAACCAGACGCTGTGCGCTTCCGCGTCGCTGGCGCCCATCGCCACCCGCTGCTGGAGCACCGTTCCGAGTGCGAAGATCAGCGCGGCGACCAGCGCCAGCGCGACGGGGAGCATCTACCGGCCGGCTCCGCGTACGGCCTCAGACGGCAGCAGCGGCAGCTGCGGCCTCCTTCAGCTCGGCCAGCGACTCGTCGATCCCGGCGGCGACGATCTCGATGTCCTCCATCGAGTCGTAGTCGGCGAGCAGGCCGAAGCAGACCCGCCCGTTGTAGCTCATGATCGCCACCGCGAGGGCGTGGTTCTGGGGCAGGAAGGCGACCGGGAAGATCTCCTCCAGCTGGCGGCCGAGCACGTAGAGCGGGAACTGCGGGCCGGGCACGTTGGTGACGATCAGGTTGAACAGCCGGGTCGAGAAGTTGATCCGCGCCGCCTGCGCCAGCAGGGTCGGCGGGGCGAAGTCGTTGAAGCGCGAGATCACTTCCGCGCCGAGCGCCTGCTTGGAGCGCTTCAGTCCCTCCATCTGCTCGCTGACCACGCGCAGGCGCCGCGCCGGGTCCTCGACGTAGACGGGCAGCGGCCCGCGCATCGCCGCCAGTTTGTTGCCCAGTTCGCCGCGCTCGTCCGCGGTCCGGATCGAGACCGGGACCAGCGCCCGCAGCTCGAGCCCCTCGGTGCGCAGGCCGCGCGCGTGCAGCCACTTGCGCAGCGCCCCGGTGACGACCGCGAGCACGACGTCGTTGACGGTGCCGCCGAGCGCGTCCTTGATCTGCTTGAAGGTCGCCAGCTCCGAGCGCCCCCAGGTGAAGCGCCGGTGCGGGCCGATCTCGCGGTTCAGCGGCACATCCGGCGCCGGGTCGGCGAACTCGCCGGCCACCTCACCGACCCCCTCCAGCGCCTCGACCAGGCGTTTCGTCGCGGTCTCCGGGTGGCGCACGGCGCCCAGCGCCCGTTCGGCCAGCTTCACCGGCGCCGCCGCCAGCTCGCCCGCGCCGCGGGCCAGCAGGTCGGTCGTGCTCGGCGCCTTGTGCGGCTGCCAGCCGTCTTCGACCGGCGGCGGCTCGGGAATCGGCTCGAGGTCGAAGAGCACCGTGCCGATGTCGACCCCGGCGATCCCGTCGACCGCGGCGTGGTGCGTCTTGGTCAGCAGGGCGAAGCGGTCGCGCTCCAGCCCCTGCACGAGCCACATCTCCCAGAGCGGCTTGGAGCGGTCGAGCTGCTGGGAGAAGACGCGCGCGGTCAGCCGCTTGAGCTGCGCCTCGCCGCCCGGGTCGGGCAGCGCCGTGTGGCGGATGTGGTAGCTGAGGTTGAAGTTGACGTCGTCGGCCCACAGCGGCCGGCCCGCCTCCAGCGGCGGCACGACGAGCCGCTGGCGGAAGCGCGGCACCTGGTCGAGCTTGCTGCGCACGTGCTCGACCAGGTCGACGTAGCGCGGCGGCGGACCCTCGAAGATCAGCACGCCGCCGATGTGCATGTGGCTCGACGCGCTCTCGTTGGTGAGGAACGAGGCGTCGGTCGAGCTGAGGCGCTCCAGGTGGTCTCCGTCGGTGGTCATCGGTTCTAGGCTAGCTCCCCGGTACCCTGGTGGGTATGCCCGCAACCGACACTGCAACGCCGAAGCGCGTCCTGCTCGCCGCCCCGCGCGGCTATTGCGCCGGGGTCGACCGCGCCGTACAGACGGTCGAGCGCGCGCTCGAGCACCACGGCGCGCCCGTCTACGTGCGCAAGGAGATCGTCCACAACAAGCACGTGGTCGAGGAGCTCTCCAAGCGCGGAGCGATCTTCGTCGAGCAGGAGACCGAGGTGCCGGAGGGCGAGATGGTCGTCTTCTCCGCCCACGGGGTCGCGCCCGCGGTGCATGAGAACGCCGCCGCCCGCAACCTGCGCACGATCGACGCCACCTGCCCGCTGGTCACCAAGGTCCATGTCGAGGCGCGCCGCTTCGCCGCCGACGGCTACACGATCGTGATGATCGGCCACGAGGGCCACGAGGAGGTCGAAGGGACGACCGGCGAGGCGCCCGACAGCATCGTCCTCGTGCAGACCGCCGCCGAGGTCGCCGACCTCGAGGTGCCCGACCCCGAGCGCGTCGCCTTCATCACCCAGACGACGCTCTCGGTCGACGAGACGACCGAGATCATCGCCGCCCTGCGGGCGAAGTTCCCGGCGATAGTCAGCCCCAAGTCCGATGACATCTGTTACGCGACGACCAACCGCCAGATCGCCGTCAAGCAGCTCGCCCGCGAGTGCGACCTGGTGCTGGTGATCGGCTCGACCAACTCCTCCAACTCCAACCGGCTGGTCGAGGTGGCGCGCGAACACGGCGCCGCCTCGCACCTGATCGACTTCCACCACCAGGTGCGCGAGGAGTGGCTGGAGGGCGTCGAGACGGTCGGCATCACCTCCGGCGCCAGCGCCCCCGAGGAGCTGGTCGAGAACCTCGTCGCCCTCTTTCGCGACCGCGGCTGCGACGACGTCTCCGAGCTGCGCACCGTCGACGAGGATGTGCGCTTCATGCTGCCGAAGGAGATTCGCGAAGCGGTTGCAGCAGGCGCCTAGGGTGCGCCCGCGGCGAAGCTGACCGACCAGATTCGGAGGCCGGAGCTGGGGCGGAGCGTCAGCTCGTGGCGCTCGTGGCGGGGATGCTCCGCGAGTGCCTGTAGGGCCGGAGATTCGACGTCGATCGGTGGTAGCTCGGTGCCGTCGAGGGTGATGTGCAGCTGACCCTTGCCCTCGACCGTCGCGTAGGCGCCGCCCGCCTCATAGGAGACCTCCAACTCGTCGCCCTCCCAGGGCCTCTCCCATGAGCCGCCGGGGAAGAGCTCCGGGGTCGGGGGCATGACCTTGGCGCCGGGGGCGTCGCTGGGGCGCAGCGGGTCGATCGGTCCGGGCAGCGGCTGGAGGGCGTCCTGCTCGCGCAGCTCGGCCTGGATCGCTTCCTCGGTGGCGCGGTATTCGCCCTCGCCGAAGTGGAACCAGGCGAGCGCGCCGCCGAGCTTCCAGAGGAAGAGGCTGGGCCAGCCCTCGCAGCCGTAGGCGTGCCAGAGGCGGCGCTCGGCGTCGATCGCGACCGGGAACTCGACCCCGAGTCGCGCCAGCCCGGTCGCCACGACGTCAGGGTCGGACCCGAACGGAAAGCGCGGCGCCTGCACGCCGATCGTCGTCAGCCCGGCGTCCGCGTAGCGCCGCGCCCACTCGCTCACGTAGGGCAGCGTGCGCACGCTGTTCAGCTGGGCGAAGTCGAGGAAGTGGACGAGCACCGGTCCGCCGGCCGTCGCCACCGGCATCGAGCGCGGCGCCTCGCCGACCCACTCGATTCCCTCCGGCAGATCCGGCGAAGCGATGTTGTCCCGCTCAGGGCGCATCCGGGGAAGTTATCCCGGTAGCGTGTGGCGGCGATGGGCGAGTTCCTGATCGCGGCTGTTCCGTTGCTGCTCCTCTTGGCGGCGCTCATCCTGGGGCGCTACCCGGGCTGCGAGACCGCGATGCGGTTGGCCGAGCGGTTCGCCGGGCGGTGCCGCTCGAAGGGCACAGTCGCGCGCAACTGGCGCCGGCCGCGGCGGCCGGGCGTGCGGGCTCCGCACGGTGGCCTGCTGATCGCTCTCGGGCTCGCCCAGCGCCCGCCCCCGCTCGCTGCCTGAACGCAGCGAACCGACCCGCGCCGTCCGGCGCGGAGCAATGCGGCATGTGCCCGCAGGGCCGTGCCCGAGCGAAGGAGCGAGCAATGAACTCGAACACCGTACGCGCGGCCGTCGGCGCCGCCGTCGTAATCGTCGCCGTCGTCCTGCTGATCGTCCTCGGCGGCAGCAACAGCGGCAGCAGCAACGACACGACCAAGGGCATGACCACGATCACGATCAAGCACGGCAAGCCGGTCGGCGGCATCGCCCAGCTCACCTACAACAAGGGCGAAGAGGTGCGCTTCAGGGTGGACTCCGACGTCAGCGACGAGATCCACATGCACGGCTACGACATCATGAAGGACGTCAAGGCGGGCGGTTCGGTCAACTTCGACTTCCCGGCGACGATCGAAGGTGTCTTCGAGGCCGAGCTCGAGGGGCGCAAGGAACAGATCCTCGAACTGACCGTCAACCCGTGAGCACCCTGACCTCGCTGCTGCCGGTCGCGCACGCGCTGGTCGCGCGCAAAGACCTGCCGGTCCCCGCCTGGCTCTTCGCCTGGGGGGCGTCGATCGTCCTGATCGTCTCCTTCTTCGCCCTCTCGGTCGGCTGGCGCACGCCCCGTTTCGAGCAGGACGGCTGGCGTCCGCTCGGCGCGGGGCTCTCGCGGGCGCTGCTCTCGCTGCCGGCGCAGATCGCCTATGGCTTGGTGGGGGTCTTCCTGCTGGGCCTGGCGATCTACGCCGGCCTGCACGGCACCGAAGCGCCCGACCGAAACCTCGCCCTGACCTTTCTCTACGTCACCGCCTGGCTCGGCTTCCCCGTGTTCAGCGTCGTGCTCGGCGACGTCTTCCGCCCTTTCAACCCGTGGCGGGCGGTCGGGCGCGTCGCCGGCAGCGCCTTCACCGCGCTCGCCGGACAGCGCCCCGCTCACCTGCGCTACCCGGAGCGGCTCGGCCGTTGGCCGGCGGCGATCGGGCTGATCGCGGTCGTCTGGCTGGAGATCGTCTACGGCGCCAGCGGCGGGGTCGCGGTCGGCCTCGACCCGCACGCGGCGGCCCTCGCGGCGGTCTTCTACAGCGCCTACACGCTGGCGATGATGGCGCTGTTCGGGGTCGAGCAGTGGTGCCGCACGGGGGAGGTCTTCTCCGTCTACTTCGGCATGTTCGGCCGGCTCGGCAGCTTCGGCGCCAAGGACGGGCGGCTCGGCGTGCGTCGTCCGTTCGCCGCTGCGACCAGCTGGGCGACGGTGCCCGGCTCGGCCGCGGTGGTGATCGCCTCGATCGCCACCACCAGCTTCGACGGCGCCCAGGAGGGGGCGTTCAAGAGCGCGCTCGAAAGCACCTTCAACCATCTGGTCGACGCCGGCTTCGGCCTCACCGCGGCGCTGCGCACCACCGACACGATCTTCATCCTGCTGACCTTCGCCGGCGTCGCCCTCGTCTACCTGATCGGCGTGCGCGGCATGGCGGGCGTGCCCGGGGCGCCCTCGTTCGAGAAGCTGCGCTCGGGCTTCGCCCACACGCTGATCCCGATCGCCTTCGCCTACCTCGTCGCCCACTACTTCAGCCTCTTCGTCTTCCAGGAGCAGGCCCAGTTCACCTACCTGCTCTCGGACCCGCTGGGGACCGGGACGACGGACCTCTTCGGCACCGCCTCCTCGGGGATCGACTTCCAGCTGCTCAGCGCCAATGCGATCTGGTACGTCCAGGTCGGCGCCCTGGTGATCGGCCATGTCGTCGGCCTGACGCTCGCCCACGACCGG
>DATFMX010000026.1:0-8490 GCA_035266685.1 Solirubrobacterales bacterium | reverse complement strand
CGGCAGGGTCGTACCGACGGTCCCCTCCCCCGTCCGTGGCAGCGCTGCGGAGCTTCGCGGGCGCAACCGCTCAGCCGGAGTCGAGGTGCTGCCCGGGGCGTTGCACTCGCTGGGGCGGGGCCAGCGCTATGACCGGGGGCTGGCCGTGGAAGGGTTGCTGGCGCGGGCCGGGCCTTAGGCCGTGGCCTCGATGTTGAGGCGGACGTAGTCGAGGGTGAAGGGGTCGGGGGACTGGTCGAGGACGGCTTCGGCGAAGGGGCGGTGGAGGTCTTCGGGGAGTTGGGCGAGGATCGGGCCGAGGGTGACGGTGGTGATGAAGGCGAGCGGGTCGGCGGGGGTGACGGGCTTGGGCTGCAGCCAGCAGCGCGCCTCGGAGAAGCCGGCGGCGCGCAGGCGGTCCTCGGTCTCGTCGGGGCCGGCGAAGTTCCAGATCGCGGTCATCTCGGTCAGGTGCGGGGCGAACTCGGGCCGGGCGCCGACGGTGGCGATCGCGACGGTGTGTTCGGCGACGTTGCGCTGCCCGCCGCACTGGGCGACGAGGCGCCCGCCGGGTTTCAGCGCCGCGTGCAGCCGCCGGAACAGGGCGTCGTGGTCGGGGACCCAGTGGAAGGTCGCGGTGGAGAAGACGAGGTCGACCGGCGCGGCGACCTCGAGCTCCGCCAGGTCGGCGACGAGGTAGCCCACCCTCTTTCCCAGGCGCTCGCGCGCCTTCTCGATCATCGCCCGCGAGCCGTCGACGGCGAGCAGCTTGCCCTCCGGGATGCGGTCGAGCAGCTCGGCCGTGATCCTGCCCGAGCCGCAGCCGGCGTCGATGACCGACTCGTCGCCGCGCAGCTCGAGCCGCCCGAGCACCTCCATCCCCCATTCGAACTGCGGGTCGGAGACCGCGTCGTAGGTCTCGGCGTCCCACTCGCGCGGGCCGCTGTTCATCGACCCGGCCATAGTGGCCTACAGGCCCGTCGTGGCCGGCCCGGCCGCGGCGCCCTGCGCGGCCTCGAACTCGTCGATCCTCGCGGCGCTCTCCAGCGTGATGCCGATGTCGTCGAGCCCGTTGAGCAGGCGGTGCTGGATGTCGGGCTCGATCTCGAACTCGAAGACGCCGGCGGCGCAGGTCACCGTCTGGTCATCGACGTCGATCCGCGCCTCGCCCGCCTCGGCGACCGCGCGGCAGTGCGCCTCGTCGAGCTCGACCGGCAGCAGGCCGACCTTGGTGCAGTTGGCGTAGAAGATGTCGGCGAAGGAGGGCGCGACGATGGCCTCGAAACCGAAGTCCTCGAGCGCCCAGGGCGCGTGCTCGCGCGAGGAGCCGCAGCCGAAGTTCCGACCGGCGACGAGGATCGGGTTCGGCTCCAGCTCGATCTCCCCCGAGCGCAGCCAGTCGTAGAAGAGGAACTCGCCGAAGCCGGTCCGCTCGACCCGCTTGAGGAACTGCTTGGGGATGATCTGGTCGGTGTCCACATCGGCGCGGTCCAGCACCGAGACCTTGCCCTCGATGACGTCTATCGGTCGCATCGCTACCTCCAGTCTCGAATGTCGACGAAATGTCCCTCGACCGCCGCCGCCGCGGCCATCCTCGGGCTGACCAGATGGGTGCGCCCGCCCTTGCCCTGGCGGCCCTCGAAGTTGCGGTTCGAGGTCGAGGCGCAGCGCTCGCCCTCGATCAGCGTGTCGGGGTTCATCCCCAGGCACATCGAGCAGCCCGCCTCGCGCCACTCGAAGCCGGCTGAGCGGAAGACGTCGTGCAGTCCCTCCGCTTCGGCTTCCGCCTTGACCTGCTGGGAGCCCGGGACGACCATCGCCCGCACCGAGTCGGCGACCCTGCGGCCGTCGACGATCGAGGCGGCCTCGCGCAGGTCCTCGACCCGCGAGTTGGTGCAGGAGCCGATGAAGACCCGCTCCGGCTTGACCTCGGTCATCGGCGTGCCCGGGCGCAGGTCCATGTAGGCGAGCGCCCGTTCGGCCGATTCGCGGTCCGCCGGCGAGTCCATCGCCGCGGGGTCGGGCACCGAGTCGGTCACCTCGACGACCATCCCCGGGTTCGTCCCCCAGGTGACCATCGGCGAGATCCCGGCGGCGTCGATCTCGAGCTCGCGGTCGAACTCGGCGCCGTCGTCGGTCGGCAGCTTGCGCCAGCGCTCGACCGCGGCGTCGAAGTCCTCGGGCGCAGCCGCCTTGCCGCGCACCCACTCGAAGGTCGTCTCGTCGGGCGCGATCATCCCGGCCCGGCCACCGCCCTCGATCGTCATGTTGCAGACCGTCATCCGCCCCGGCATCGAGAGCGACTCGATCGCCGGTCCGGCGTACTCGACCGCGTGCCCGACCATGCCGCCGGTGCCGAGCCGGCCGATCGTCGCCAGGATCAGGTCCTTCGGCGTGACCCCCGGCGCCAGCTCGCCCGAGTAGAGGATGCGCATCGTCTGCGGACGCTTCTGCACCAGGCACTGCGTCGCCAGCACGTGCTCGACCTCGGAGGTGCCGATGCCGAAGGCGAGCGCGCCGAAGGCGCCGTGGGTGGAGGTGTGGCTGTCGCCGCAGACGATCGTCATGCCGGGCTGCGTGACGCCCAGCTCGGGGCCGATCACGTGGACGATCCCCTGCCGATCGGAGCCGAGCGAGTAGATCGGGATGCCGAACTCCTCGCAGTTGCGCTCCAGCGTCTCGACCTGGACGCGCGAGAGCTGGTCGGCGATCAGCCGCGCCGCCTTGGTGCCGTCGGTGGGCACGTTGTGGTCGGCGGTGGCCAGCGTGCGGTCGGGGCGGCGCAGCGGCCGTTCGGCCAGGCGCAGGCCGTCGAAAGCCTGCGGCGAGGTCACCTCGTGGACCAGGTGCAGGTCGATGTAGAGCAGGCCGTCGGAGACCTCGTGGGCGCTCCAGATCTTGTCGAACATCGTCTGCGGCATCTTCAGCTCCTCCTCAGTCCGGCGGCTATCACGGCGAGGAAGCGTGCCTGCTCCTCGCCGTCGTTCTCGAAATGGTGCGGCAGGTCGGCGTCGAAGGTGACGCTATCGCCGGCGTGCAGCTCGTGGCGGGTCCCGTCGACGGTCAGCGCGATCACGCCGCTCAGCACGACGGCGGTCTCGCGGCTGCCCGGCTCGTGGATCGGCGGGTCGTCGGCGCCCCCGGTCGTCGCCCCGGCGCGCAGCGTGTGCAGCGAGACGTCAGCGCGCTGGCCCGGCAGCGGCGGGGTCAGCTCCTCGAAGCGGTGGCCGCCGCGCTCGAAGCGACGCCGCTCGCCGGCGCGGCTGAGCGAGATGTGCTCGCCCTCGTCGAGGCGCAGCAGCTGCGAGAGCGTCAGCTCGAGGCCGGCGGCGATCTTCTCGGCGACCGCCAGGGTCGGGCTGGTCTCGCCGCGCTCGACCTGCGAGAGCATCGGCGCGCTGACGCCGCTGCGCTCGGCCAGGTCGCGCAGCGAGTGGCCCATCGCCTCGCGCAGGGCGTGGATCCGGGGGCCGATCGTCGGCGCCTTGACCAGCGGCGGGGCGGTCGCGGTGGGCATCGCTGTACGTTATCACGTACGGTTGTAAGTAGCCGCTTGATATAACAGTGGGAAGTGAGCGAACAGCGCCGCGCATGGGCCCCCTGGCCACGTCTACCGACCAGCGGGCGAGTCCGGCTGGGCGCTTGGATGGCCGGACCCGGCGGCCTGCTCGCGCTGTCGCTCGGCGTCGGCCTCGGCGCGGGCCTCGGCGCCATCGCCTTCCGCTACCTGATCGAGGGCTTCACCTACGTCTTCACCGGGCACGACTCCTACGGCGTCGAAGGGCATGTCGCCAACCCGCTCGTGCCGGGCCTCGGCATCTGGTTCGTCGCCCTCGTGCCGATCGTCGGCGGCCTGCTCTACGGGCCCCTGGTCGAGCGCTTCGCCAGCGAGGCGCGCGGTCACGGCGTCCCCGAGGTGATGCTCGCCGTCGCCCGCAAAGGCGGACGCATCCGGCCGGTCGTCGCGGTGGTCAAGTCGCTCTCCTCGGCGCTCTGCATCGGCTCCGGCGGCTCGGTCGGCCGCGAGGGGCCGATCGTGCAGATCGGCTCGGCGCTCGGCTCGACGATCGGCCAGATCACGCGCGCGCCGGAGGCGCGCATGCGCCTGCTCGTCGCCTGCGGCGCGGCCGGCGGCATCTCGGCCACCTTCAACGCCCCGATCGCCGGTGTCTTCTTCGCCCTCGAGGTGATCCTGCGCGACTTCGAGACCCGCTCGTTCAGCGCCGTCGTCATCGCCTCGGTGACCGCCGATGTGATCGGCCGTGCCGCCTTCGGCTCCGAAGCATTCCTGCAGCTGCCGCAGGTCGGCGTCGGCTCGGTTGCCGGCTACCCGCTCTACCTCGTGCTCGGCCTGCTCGCCGCCGTGGTCGGCGTCTTCTTCATCCGCTTCCTCTACGAGCTGGAGGACCGCGCCGACCGGCTCTGGCGCTTCTCGGAGTCCTGGCGGCCGGCCGCCGGCGGGGTGCTGCTCGGCCTGCTGCTGCTGGCGGTCCCGCAGATGTACGGGGTCGGCTACGAGGTGCTGGAAAGCGCGATCGCCGGCAACTACGCGCTGCTCTTCCTGCTCGGCCTGCTCGGCGCCAAGGTGCTGGCGACCAGCCTGACGCTCTCGATCGGCGGCTCCGGCGGCGTCTTCGCGCCGTCCCTGTTCATGGGCGCGATGCTCGGCATGGCCTTTGGCCTCGCGGCGCACGAAGTCCTCCCCGGCATTGCCGGGCCGGCCGGCGCCTACGGCCTGATCGGCATGGGCGCGGTGTTCGCCGCCGCTGCGCGCGCGCCGATGACGGCGATCCTGATCATCTTCGAGCTCACCGGGGACTACCGGATCATGCTGCCGCTGATGCTCGCCGTGGTGATCGCGACGGCCGTCGCCAACCGCATGTCGCCGGACTCGATCTACACGCTGAAGCTGGCGCGGCGCGGGATCGACCTGCTGCGCCGCCGCCCGGCGAGCCCGATGGAAGCGATCACCGTCGCCGAGGCGATGCGGCCCACTCCCGAGCCGGTGCCCGCGGCGGCGCCGCTGGCCGAGGTTCTCGACCGGCTCAGCGCGACCGACGAGCCGGCGCTGCCGGTCATCGACGAGTTCGGCGCCTTCCTCGGCGTGCTGCTCGACGACGAGCTCGAGCAGGCGCTGGGCGAGGAAGACGAAGAATCCCACGCCGGCTCGCTGATCCGCCAGCTCCCCACGCTGACGGCGACCGAGTCGCTGGCCGAAGCGACCGCGACCCTGGTCAAATCGGAGAGCGCCGGCCTCGCCGTGCTCGACGAAAAGGGCGAGCGCGTGGTCGGCTGGCTCTCCCATCGCGACATCCTGCGCGTCTACGATCAGCGGATGAAGCTCGAGCGGGCGCGGCGCGGCGGCGGCGGATCGCCGCAGAGGCAGGCCCCGGCGCCGGTATGAGCGAGCCGAACGGGGCGCGGCACGACTGAGGCTCGCCGCTACGGCCCGGGCGTCCGCTCGACCGCGGCCTCGGCAGTCGCCGCCTCGGCCTCGCGGATCGCGGCGCCCTCGAGCGCGTTGGACAGCGCCCGCACGTAGGCGCGCGCCGAGGCCTCGAGGATGTCCGTGGCGACCCCCTGGCCGGTGGCCAGGCGGCCGGCCGCGCGCAGCATCACGCTGACCTCGCCGAGCGCGTCCTCCCCCCCGGTCACCGCCTCGACCGTGTACTGGCGCAGCTCGCACTCGGTGTCGGTCGCCTTCTGGATCGCGCGGAAGATCGCGTCGACCGGGCCGTCGCCGTCGGACTCGCCGAGCGACTCCTCGCCCGAGGGCAGGACGACGGCGACCCGCGCCAGCGGCGCCCGCCGCGAGCCCGCCTCGACCTCGAACCAGGCCAGCTCGTGGGCGTCCTCGCGGTCGCGCATCTCGTCGGAGACGAGCGCCTCCAGGTCGAGCGCCGTGACCTGCTTCTTGCGGTCCGCGACCTCCTTGAAGCGCTTGAAGGCGGCGTTCAGCGCGTTGCCCTCGATCTTGAAGCCCAGTTGCTCCAGGGCGTCGCGCAGCGCGTGGCGGCCGGAATGCTTGCCCAGCACGATCGAGTTCGACTCGAGGCCGACCTCGGTCGCGTCCATGATCTCGTAGGTGGTGCGCTCCTTCAGCACGCCGTCCTGGTGGATGCCGGACTCGTGGGCGAAGGCGTTGCGGCCGACGATCGCCTTGTTCGGCTGGATCGGGTAGCCGGTGAGGCGCGAGACCATGCGGCTGGTCCGCGCCAGCTCGCGCGTCTGCACTCCAGTGGTCAGGCCGTGCGCGTCCTCGCGCGTCCTGATCAGCATCACGATCTCCTCCAGCGCGCAGTTGCCGGCGCGCTCGCCGATCCCGTTGACCGCGCACTCGACCTGGCGCGCGCCGGCCAGCAGGCCGGCGTAGGAGTTGGCGACGGCCATCCCCAGGTCGTCGTGGCAGTGGACCGAGGTCTCGACCTCGCGCAGGCCGGGGACCAGCTCGTAGAGGCGCCGGAAGTACTCGGCGTACTCCTCCGGGGTCGTGTAGCCGACGGTGTCGGGGATGTTGACCACGGTGGCGCCCTCCTCGACCGCGATCGCGCAGACCTCGGCGGTGAACTCGATTTCGGCGCGGGTCGCGTCCATCGGCGAGAACTCGACGTCCTCGCAGTAGGAGCGGGCCAGGGCGACGGCGGCGCGGGCCTGCCCCTTGACGTCCTCGCGGTCGGTCTGCAACTGGTGCTCGATGTGGATGTCGGAGGTCGAGATGAAGGTGTGGATGCGCGGCCGGGCCGAGTCGCGGACCGCTCCCCAGGCGGCGTCGATGTCGGCCTTGTGGGTGCGGGCGAGGCCGCAGATCGTCGGTCCCTCGACCCCGCGGGCGATCGCCTCGACCGCCTCGAAGTCGCCGGGCGAGGTGATCGGGAAGCCGGCCTCGATCACATCGACCCCGAGGCGCGCGAGCTGCTGGGCGATTTCGACCTTCTCCTGGGTGTTGAGCGAGATCCCGGGCGACTGCTCGCCGTCGCGCAGGGTCGTGTCGAAGATGTGGACGCGGTTGGCGTCTGCTGCTGAGCTCATGGGAACTGCTACCTCCTTCTCCGATTCTTCCGAATGACCTTGTCTCTCGCGGCTATCGCGCCGCCCAGCGCTATTCCCCCCGGAGGGGGAGGAGAAGGAGAAGCGCCAGGCTGTCGGGCCGATGCGTCATTCGTCGCTTCAGCTTAGCGTAGGCTGCCCCGATCGCAAGGCTCGATCGCACCACGGTATTGGCACTGCTGGCGATGAGCCTGAGCGTGCTGGTGATCGCCAACGACTTCTCCGCGGTCAACGTCGCGATCCCGACGATGGAGAAGGACTTCTCCACCAACATCAACACGATCCAGTGGGTCGTCAACGCCTACGCGCTGACCTTCGGCGTGATGATCGTCACCGGCGGCCGGCTGGCCGACATGTTCGGGCGCAAGCGCGCCTTCTTCCTCGGCACGGCGATCTTCGCCTCGATGTCGGCGCTCGGCGGCGCCGCGCAGACGGAGGACTGGCTGATCGCCAGCCGCGTCGTGATGGGGATCGGCGGGGCGCTGATGTGGCCGGCGATCCTCGGCATGACCTTCGAGCTGCTGCCCAGCGAGAAGGCGGGCCTGGCGGGCGGCATCATCCTCGGCGCGGCCGGGCTCGGCAACGCGATCGGGCCTTTGATCGGCGGCGTCCTCACCGACGCGCTGAGCTGGCGCTGGATCTTCTTCCTCAACGTGCCGATCGCCGCCTTCGCGGTGCTCGTCACCTACTACCTGGTCGATGTGAAGGAGCCCGAGGGCGGCGACCGGGGGATCGACTACCCGGGGATCGCGACGATCTCGGTCGGCCTCGTCTCGCTGCTGGTCGCGCTCGACCAGGTCGACGACTGGGGCTGGGGCGACCCGCGGGTGATTGCGATGCTGGCGCTCGCGGCGGTGCTGATCGCGGCCTTCGTGCCGATCGAGCGGCGCGCCGGGATGCGCGCCCTGGTGCCGCGCGCGGTGATGAAGAACGAGAGCTTTCGCGCCTCCTGCGTGGCGATCACGCTGATGTCGGCGACCTTCTTCGCGGCGCTGCTCTACCTGCCGCAGTTCATGCAGAAGCACCTCGGCTACTCGCCGCTGGAAGCCGGCGTCGGCGTGCTGCCCTTCCTCGCCACCTTCGCCCTCGTCTCCTTCGTCGCCGGCCCGCTCTACAACCGCGTCGGCGCCAAGCCGCTCGCGGTGCTCGGGGCGGCCTGCATCGCCGTTGCCCCGTTCCTCTTCTCGCAGGTCAGCGAAAGCTCGACCTACTCGGCGCTGGTGCCCGGGATGTTCGTGCTCGGCATCGGCATCGGCGCCTTCTACCCGACCGCGACGACCGCCGGCGTCACCTCGGTCGACGAATCGCAGAGCAGCCTCGCCGGCGGCATCCTCTACATGTGCCAGATCGCCGGCGGCGCAATCGGCCTCGGACTGACGACGACCGTCTTCTCCGCGCAGGGCTCGTTCGTCGACGGCATCGAGGCTGCCTTCCGGCTCGACGCCGGCCTCTCCCTGGTCGGCT
>DATFMX010000025.1:0-6734 GCA_035266685.1 Solirubrobacterales bacterium | reverse complement strand
CAGGTCGGCAAGATCGACTCCGTCGACCTCGAAGACGGCCACGCCGTCGTCGGCATGCAGGTCGAGCCCAAGTACCTCGACCTGATCCACCCTGACGCGACGCTGCTGCTGCGGCCGAAAACCAACCTCAACGACATGACGGTCGAGATCTCGCCCGGCAGCGGCAGCAAGCATGTCGAAGCCGGCCACCGCTTTCCGCTCTCGCAGACCGAACCGAGCATCCAGTTCGAAGCCTTCCTCTCGACCCTCGACACCGATACGCAGCGCTACCTGCAGCTGCTGGTCGCCGGCGGGGCACAGGGGATCGGCGGACGCGGTCGGCAGCTCGGCAACGCCTTCCGCCGCCTCGAGCCCTTCTCCCACTACGTCGCCAAACTCAACCGGGCGGTCGCCCAGCGGCGCGTCGCGCTCTCCCATGTGATCCACGACTTCGGCCTGCTGACCGGCGAACTGGCCCGTCACGACTCAGAGCTCGAACGCTTCGTCACCTCTTCCAAGGATGCGCTCGGCAACTTCGCCAACCAGCAGCAGGCGCTGCAGGAATCGCTGCGCGAATTCCCCTCAACGCTGACCGCGCTGAAGTCGGCGCTCGTCGCGTCGAACCGCTTCTCCGAGGCCTCCCGCCCGGCGTTCCTCGGCCTGATCCCGCAGGCGCAGGCATCGGTGCCGGCGTTCAAGGCCAGCGAGCAGTTCTTCAAGCAGACCACGACGCCGATCCGCGAACAGATCCGTCCCTTCTCCCGCCAGATCCGCCCGGTGCTCACCCACCTCAACGAAGCGGCGCCCGACCTGAGCACCTCGGTGAGCGAATTCGGCTCCTCGCTGGGGGAGCTCAACGGCTTCCTCAACGAGCTCGCCTACAAGCCCAAGGGCAAGAAGCAGAGCTTCCTCTTCTACCTGCCCTGGCTCAACCACGACATCAACGCCAGCTTCAACCTGACCGACGCGGGCGGGCCGATCTCACGCGGGGTCGCCCTGCTTTCCTGCACGGGCTCGGTTTTCGCCTATGGTGCGGTCGCTCCGCTCAAGCCCTACCTGAAGACCCTCCTGCAGGGCCTGCGCATCCCCGAACCGGAAGAAATCCCCCTCCCCGGCAGCTCCTCCGGGCATTGCGAATACGCGGAAAAATGAGCAAGAAAGCCCCCAGCAGCGCGCAGCTCCTCGCCATCGCCGGCTTCGCCCTGTCGTGCTTCGGCATCCTGCTCTTCCTCTGGATCACCTTCGGCGGGCCGACGCCGTTCAAGGCGAAGCCCTACGAGATCACGGTCCCCTTCCAGGAGGCGACGCAGCTGGCCGAACAGTCCGATGTGCGGATCTCCGGCGTCTCGGTCGGAAAGGTGCAGACGATCGAAGAGTCGCCCGACGGCCAGCAGGCGCAGGCGACGATCGACATCGATGACAAGTACGCGCCGCTGCCGCGAGGCACGCGGGCGATCCTGCGGACCAAGACGCTGCTCGGCGAGACCTATGTCGAACTGACGCCGGGCGACAGGAACGGGCCGACGCTGCACGACGGCGACGGCCTGCCGAGGGCCAACGTGGCCGAATCGGTGCAGCTCGATGAGATCTTCCGTACCTTCGACAAGCGGACCCGCGCCGCCTTCCAGGAATGGATGCAGGAAGGCGCCACGGCGATCGCCGGCCAGGGTCAGGCGCTCTCGACGGCATTCGGCGGGCTGGACTCGACGCTGACCGAATTCGACCGCCTCTTCCGGGTGCTCGACACGCAGCGGCTCGCCGTGCAGCAGCTGTTCCGCAACGGCACGACGACCTTCCGCGCGCTGCGCGGGCGTGAAGGGCAGCTGGCAAGCCTGATCCGCAGCTCGAACGCCGTCTTCAGCACGACGGCGGCGCGCAACCGCGACATCGAAGCGCTGTTCCGGGTCTTCCCGACCTTCGAGGATGAGCAGCGGCTCACCTTCGACCGACTCAAAACCTTTGCGCTCAATGCCGACCCGCTGTTCCGCCAGCTCGTGCCGGCCGCCAAGCAGCTCTCGCCGACGCTGATCGCCCTGTCGCGCCTCGCGCCGCAGGCCAAGGGCCTGTTCGAAGGCCTGGAACCGGTGATCAGCCGCGCCCCGCACGGGCTCGGCTCGCTGCGCAAGTTCCTGCGCGGCGACTTCCCGGTGCTGCTGCGGGCCGTCGACCCGTTCCTGCGCAACCTCAACCCGCTGCTCACCGGCCTCGGCCTCTACAAGAACGAGGTCACCTCGCTGCTCGGCAACGTCGCCGCTGCGACCAACGGCGTCCACCTCAGTCCGCAGGGGGAACAGATCCACATCCTCCGCCTGCTGCCGCCGCTCGGGCCGGAAAGCCTCGCGACCTACGACTCCCGCCTGACCACCAACCGCAACAGCGCCTACGGCCATCCCGGCTACGCCTCGCGCCTGGCCAAGGGGCTGCCCAACTTCCACACCGCCCAGTGCAGCTCCGGCATCACGGCGCACCTCAACCCCGACACGCCGAACGAAGCGGCCTTCAACGAACGGACCGGCGGCGACGTCAAAGCCGCGACCGACCTCTACGAACGGCTCAAGCACTACGCCTTCGCGGGCCAGGAAGACTCATCCTCGATCCCCGCTCCCGGCTGCGAGCCGCAGGGTCCCTTCGAACCGATCTACGGCAGCGGCCCGAAGACGGCCTACCAGCACACCTTCGAACAGCAGGGCGAATAGGCCGAGAAAAAGGGGCGGCCTTGTGGCCGCCCCTTTCGCTTCCCGCCCTGGCGCGGGCGCTGCATGTCGAGTGGCGCTAGCCCTTCGGCGTGCAGGGAACCGCCAGTCCGCCCTTGAGGATGGTCTGTGCGGCGACGCCGGGGACCTTGGCTTCGTTCTTGAAGATCGCCTTCGGCGTGCTGACCTTGAACTTGCCGTCCGGGCAACGAGCTTCGAAGTAGCCCACCTTCCTGCCCTTGTAGCGGTAGGTCTTGCCGAGCTTGAAGTCGAAGTCGAGCGCGGCGCCGCTGCCGCCCGCGATCACCGGGATCTTGGCGATTGACTTGATGCCGCTGCCGGAGCGCTTGATCGTCACCGTGGTGACGATCGCCGTCGGCGCCGGCACCGTGATGAAGGTGTGGATCAGCAGCGTCACCTTGCCGCCGTGTTCGCCGCCGTTGAAGACGAGCAGCGGGCTCGGCACCTGGATCGGCTTCTGTTCGGGGAAGGCGATCTCCGCGTCGGCCTTGCCTTCGCCGAGGATCGTCTTGCCGCAGACGCGCTTCGCGGCCTTGGTGTCGCGCGCCTCGAGCTGGCCGGCCTTGCAGACCGGGAAGCCCTTGACGTTGATCTTCACATCCTTGTCGATGTTCACGGCCGCTTCCCTGAAGGCCGAGGGATGGGTGCCGTCGCTGGTCTTGATCTTGCCGAAGATGTGGGTCGTCACCGGCACGTACTTGTGCCGCGGCAGCTTCTTCGGCGAGGTGTTGCCGCCGAAGGTGACGATCAGGTTGCCGGCTCGGAGCGTGGTGCTCACCGCGCTCGCGACCGCAGCGACGCCAAGGGAGGCGACCGCAGCGATGGCGAGCGCCAGCGTTAGCTTTCTACGCATTCTGTTCTCTCCTTTTTTGGCCCTGCCCATTTGAGCCGCGGCCGTTGAAAAGCCATCTTAAATCCCGCTGCAAAGCTAGCAGCAGCGATCATCAGGGGAATGAAGGCAAGAAGAAGGGCGGCCTTTCGGCCGCCCTTCTCGACTGCTCCGTCTTGAAACGAAGACGCTTCGGATTGGCGAGCTACCCACGCCCTGGCTTGCAGGGGGTCACCAGGCCGCCCTGGAGGACGGTCTGCGGGGACACGCCGGGGACCTGAGCTTCGTTCTTGAACACCGTCCTGGTGGTCCGCACCTTGAACTTGCCGTCCGGGCAGCGGGCCATCAGGAAGCTCCGCTTGTGGTGCCGGAAGCGGTAGAAGCGCTTGACCTTGAAGCTGAAGTCGAGCGCCGAGCCGCTGCCGCCGGCGATCACCGGGATCTTGGCGACACCGTGCAGGCCGAAGCGGCCCTTGTGCTCGCGCTGCAGCGTCACCTGGGTGACGATCGCCGTCGGCGCCGGCACGGTGATGAACGTGTGGATCAGCAACTTCGTCTTGCCGCCGCGCGTGCCGCCGTTGAAGACGAGCAGCGGGCTCGGAACCCTGATCGGCGTCTGTTCGGGGAAGGCGATCTCGGCGTGGGCCGAGCCGCTGCCGACGATCGTCTTGCCGCAGACCCGCCTAGCGGCCTTGGTGTCGCGCGCCTCGAGCTGGCCGGGCTTGCAGACCGGCAGTCCGGTCGAGTTGACGAGCACGTTGCGGTCGATGTCGAACTGCGCTTCGCGGAATGCCGACGGGTGGGTGCCGTCCGAAGTCTTGACCTTGCCGAAGACCTTGGCGCTCGCCGGCGCGAAGTGATGGCGCGGCAGCTTCTTCGGCGACACGTTGCCGCCGAAGGTGAGGATCAGGTTGCCCGCTCGCAGGGTGATCTGCGTCGCGCTTGCCACCGCGGCCACTCCGACCGCGAGCGCCGCGCTGAGGGCGAGCACCAGGACGAGGTTTCTACGCATGTCGATGTTCTCTCCTTTTGGGGAACCAGCCGGGGCGGGCTCCATAGAAAGCCGTGATCTATCCCACCGGTAGCCGTCTACCCTGCCCCGGCTCTTCTATAACCCGGGCCGGCGGGCAAAGGAGCGCTTCTGGGCTGAAGCTCAGCTCTCGAGCATCGAGAGGCGCACGCGCTCGCGCTCCTCGGCGGCGCCATCGGGTCCGAGGAACGGCAGCGTGATCCAGAACATCAGGTCCGGCAGCCGGCTGGGCAGGCGCGCCGAGGCGCCGTGCAGGATCTCGCTGTAGAGCAGCTCGTTGATCCCGCCCGCGAGCGAGAGCGAGGTGATGCCCGGCAGCTCGACCGCGGTCTCCGCCCGTCCCGCGTCGAGAAACCCGGTGAACTGGCGCAGGGCGGCGTCGCGCCGGGCGAGCGCCTTCGGCCCCGCGGCAAGCACCTCGACGATCGCGAAGCGGCCCTCGTCGGGATGCTCGGCGAGGTGCTTGAGCAGCTCGTGCAGGCCGGCGGCGACGCGCTCGGCCCAGGGCGAGCCCGGCTTGGACTCGAAGCCCCGCGCGGTGTCGCCGAGCAGGTTGCCGAGCAGCACATCGTAGGCGGCGAGGAAGCAGTCCTCCTTGCTCGCGAAGAGCTCGTAGAAGGTCTTGCGGGAGACGCCGGCGACGCCGATCACATCGACCACGCGCGTCTCCGGATAGCCGCGCTCGGCGACCACCTCGATCATCGCTTGCAGGATCCGCCGCCGCTGGGACTCCGTCACCGCCTCCCGCGGTAGCCCGTGACGGCCCCGGGGCAGCCGCTCACTGGCGCTGCGTCTTCCGGAAGCCACAACCGAGACTTTAGAGCACGCCGGGGTTTCCGCCAATCCAGACGACCTCGTCGCGTCCGGGACCGACGCCGACGAGGCGGATCGGCACGCCGGCGAACTCGGCGACGAAGTCCAGGTAGGCGCGCGCCTCGGCGGGCAGCTCGGCCTCGCTGCGGCACTCGCTCAGGTCCGTGTCGAAGCCCGGCAGGTCCTCGTACTCGGGCTCGGCCGAGTGGAGGATCGACTGGTGATAGGGGAACTCGTCGAAGATCGCCCCCTCGCGCGAGCGGTAGCGGACCGCGACGCGCAGCGGGTCGAGCCCGCTGAGCACATCGAGCTTGGTGATCGTCAGCGCGGTCATCCCGTTGAGCCGCACGGCGTAGCGCAGGGCGACCAGGTCCATCCAGCCGCAGCGCCGCTCGCGGCCGGTCGTCGTCCCGTACTCGTGGCCGCGTTCGAGCATGTGGCGCCCGGTCGCGTCTTCCAGCTCGGTCGGGAAGGGCCCGGCGCCGACGCGCGTCGCGTAGGCCTTGGCGACGCCCCAGACCTCGCCGATGTCGGACGGGCCGACCCCGGCGCCGACCGTCGCCGCGCCGGCGATCGGGTTGGAGGAGGTGACGAACGGATAGGTGCCGTGATCGAGGTCGAGCAGGGTCGCCTGCGCGCCCTCGAAGATGACCCGCCGGCCGTTGTCGAGCTCTTCCCAGCAGAGCTTCGCGGTGTCGGCGATGTGCGGCTCGAGCCGGTGCCCGTACGCGGCGAATTCCTCGGTCATCGCGTGCAGGTCGAGCCGCGGGTCGGGCGCCTCGGCGATGCTGTGGTCGGCCCCCTCGCGCGACCCCTCGCCGGCCTCCTTGCGCAGTTTGCGGCGCTGCACCGAGAGTTCGCGCAGCGCCTGCTGCTTGGGCTCCAGCGCGGCCATGATCTTCTTGCGCAGGATCTTCTCGTCGAGCAGGTCCTGCACCCGGATCCCGAGCCGCAGCGCCTTGTCCGCGTAGCAGGGGCCGATGCCGCGTCGCGTCGTGCCGATCGAGAGCTTGCCCAGTTTGACCTCGCCGGCCGTGTCGAGCAGCACGTGGTAGGGCATGATCAGGTGGGCGTTGGCGGAGATCCGCAGGTTGCCGACGTCGACCCCGCGGCGCTTCAGCCCGTCGATCTCGCCGAGCAGGATGCGCGGGTCGAGCACGACGCCGTTGCCGATCATGCAGAGCTTGTCGGGATAGAGGATGCCGGAGGGGATCAGGTGGAACTTGAACTCCTCGCCGTCGCGGACGATCGTGTGGCCGGCGTTGTTGCCGCCCTGGAAGCGCACGACGGCGTGCGCCTGCTCGGCCAGCAGGTCGACGACCTTGCCCTTGCCCTCGTCGCCCCACTGGGCGCCGACTATGACCACTCC
>DATFMX010000024.1:0-4528 GCA_035266685.1 Solirubrobacterales bacterium | reverse complement strand
CGGATCGAGACGTTGCCGACCAGCTCGGCGTCGAGCCGGTCGCGCACCTGGCGCGCGGTCAGCTTCTTGCCCTCGGTCCCGGCCAGCGGTGAGGTGTTGATCCCGACGACCATCGAGAGCGACGGTTCGTCGACCGCGATCACCGGCAGCGGCTGCGGGTCCTCGGGGTCGGCGAGCGTCTCACCGATCGTCACCTCCGGCAGTCCGGCGACGGCGATGATCTCCCCCGGCCCGGCCTGCTCGGCGGGAACGCGCTGCAGGGCCTCGGTCACGTAGAGCTCGGAGATGCTCGCCCGCTCGATGTTGCCGTCGGCCCGGCACCAGGCGATCGGCTGGCCGTTGCGCACCTTTCCGTGGCGCACCCGGCAGAGCGCCAGGCGGCCGACGTAGGCGTCGGCGTCGAGGTTGGTGACGAGAGCCTGGAAGGAGTGGTCGGGGTCGTATTCGGGCGCCGGGATGCGCTCCAGCATCAGATCCATCAGCGGCGCCAGGTCGGTCCCCTCGACGCCTTCTTCGAGCGCCGCCCAACCGGCTTTGGCGTTGGTGTAGACGATCGGGAAGTCGACCTGCTCGTCGTCGGCGTCGAGGTCGAGGAAGAGCTCGTAGACCTCGTCGACGACCTCGGCGATGCGCGCGTCCGGGCGGTCGACCTTGTTGACGACGAGGATCACCGGCAGCTTCGCCTCCAGCGCCTTGCGCAGCACGAAGCGGGTCTGCGGCAGCGGGCCCTCGGATGCGTCGACGAGCAGCAGCACGCCGTCGACCATCGTCAGCCCGCGCTCGACCTCGCCGCCGAAATCGGCGTGGCCCGGAGTGTCGATGATGTTGAGCTTCACGCCGTCGTAGTCGACGGTCGTGTTCTTGGCGAGGATCGTGATCCCCTTCTCCCGCTCGAGGTCCATCGAGTCCATCACCCGATCGGCGACGTCCTGGCCCTTGCGGAAGGCGCCGCTCTGCCACAGCATCGCGTCGACCAGGGTCGTCTTCCCATGGTCGACGTGGGCGATGATCGCAATGTTCCTGAGGTCGTCTCGGGTCTTCATAAGCGCAGCGCGGTCGAGGTTTGGTGCGGTATGCGGTTCAAACCTCTACCGCGCGGGGTCAGAAGCATAAAAAGGGCCCGCCGCGAGGCGGGCCCCGTCAAGCTGAGTGAGTTCCGCGACTAGGCGGTCTGCTGCACCTGCGCAGCGGCCGGGCCCTTGGGGCCTTCTTCGGACTCGTAGCTCACTTTCGAGCCCTCGGTCAGGGACTTGAAGCCCTCGCCGAGGATCGCGCTGTGGTGGACGAAGACGTCCTTCGAGCCGTCATCGGGCGTGATGAACCCGTAGCCCTTGTCGTCGCTGAACCACTTGACAGTTCCAGTTGGCATTTTGCCTCCACTTCATGTGCTGCGAACGCGGCACATGCGGTGAGGCAACGACGCGAGCGCTAGACACAACTTTTGCCGGATCTTCCGGCCTAACGCGGGGACCGTAGCAGGGTCGAGCGATGCGGCGCGCCCTTACGCAGCCCTTACAGAGCGGTGACCGCCCCCGAACCTATGTTGCCGATGCTGGGTTTGTAGACCAGACGAGAGGCCGGGGAGGCCGAAAGGGAGGATCGATGAGACGCTCACGCCGCACCCAGATGCTCGCTCCGCTGGCGCTCTGCCTGGCGATCACGGCGGTGACCGCCGTCGCGATGGGGGGCGTGACGCTCGGCGCCGCGGGGCCCTCGGCGGTCAACCCGGCCTTCCTGCCGCTCGGCGACGGCAAGGTGACGACGAGCGGCGCGAGGCGCGGCTACGTCTACGCCTGCCGCACCGGCTTCATCCCGGCCGGCGGCCCGCACCGCGGCGGCGGCGCCCAGGTCGAAGGGCCGTGGATCCACGGCGAAACCTACGATCTGACGGCGAAGGCGACGGTCGACGGCAGCGTCCACTGGCCGGGCGCGAAGCTGCGCGAGTCGCGCAGCAGGCGCTGGCTGAGCTTCAGGGGCAACGGGCTGCCCAAGTGGGCGACGACGGGCGAATTCCCGATCTCCGCCGGCGACGACGCCTACGCCTACGACCACAATCCGAACTCGATCCGCTCGCAGAGCGTGCGCTACTCGCTGCCGCGCCGGCCGAAGAGGGCGTCGTGGCCGGGCTGCCTCTCCGGCGGCCCGATCGGGATCGCCAAGAACGGCGTCGCGATCTTCAACGCGCTCGACGCCGAAGACCGCGACGCGGTCGCCCACGAGACGCAGGACCACTGCGGCGGCCATCCGCAGCGGCTCGGCATCTACCACTACCACGCGATCCCCTCCTGCCTGACGAGGGGAGCATCGAAGCGCCGCGCCTCCGGCCTGGTCGGCTGGGCGCTCGACGGCTACCCGATCTACGGCCCGCGCGGCCACGGCGGCAAGCTGCTGACGAACGAAGACCTCGACGCCTGCCACGGCCAGACCAGCAAGGTCTTCTACGAAGGCCGCTGGCAGCGCATCTACCACTACAGCGCCACGCTCGAGTACCCCTACACGCTCGGCTGCTACCACGGCACGCCCCAGGCCTAGGGACCAGCGCTTCCGGTGCGCCTTTCCCACCCCAGGGGTAGGAAAGGCGCACCGGAACGGGATTTGGCGGGTTTAGGGGCCATGCACGGCGGCCGATACCTTTGGGAGTGATGCAGTCGGGGAAATCGCCGTGCCGCCGCGCCTGGCCCGCTTCGATCGCCGCCCTCGCGGCGCTCTGTGCCCTGGGCCCGGCAAGCGGCGCCCTCGGGCCGGCGCCGGCGCTCGCGGCGGTCGGCCCGCCAGGCGACGGCGCCCTTTCCCCCAGGCTCGCGGAGCTGGCCGAGCCGGCGGTCCGAACCGCGCCGCCGGCCAAGCAGGCGCAGGCCCTCAGCCTCGCCGCCGAAGGCCCCGGCAGCCTGGTGCGGGACGGCAACCGGGTCCTGGTCGAAGTCCGTTTCGACGGTGGTGCCGCGACGGGCGCGGCAGACCTGCGCCAGGCGGGCGCGCAGGTCGTCAACGTCAGCCCGGAGTACCAGACGGTGACCGTCGCGGCAAAGCCCGACGAGCTGCGGGCGCTGAACGGCGTGCCGGGTGTCGCGGGAGCGCGCGAGGTGCTGAAGCCGATCACCTACTCGACCTGCCCATCGGGAGAAGTCGTCTCCGAGGGAGTGCAGCAACTGCACGCCGGCGACGCGACCGGCGAAGCCCGCCAGGCCTTCGGCGTCGACGGCAGCGGCGTCACCGTCGGGGTCCTCTCCGACTCCTACAACCGGGCCACCGAAGCGGCGGACGAAAGCGGGCCGGTCGCCACCAAAGCGCCGAAGGACGTCGAAAACGGCGACCTACCCGGAGTGACCAACACCTGCCTCGGCGAGACCACGGCGGTCAACGCCCTCGACGATTCCGATACCGAAGGCGAGGACGAGGGCCGCGCCATGAGCCAGATCGTTCACGACGTCGCACCCGGCGCCAACCTCGCCTTCGCAACGGCGTTCAGCGGCGAAACCGCGTTCGCGCAAAACATCGAACGACTGGCCAGGCCGGTATCCGAAGGCGGCGCCGGAGCAAAGGTGATCGTCGATGACGTCTCCTACTTCGACGAGCCCTTCTTCCAGGAAGGGCCGGTAGCGGTCGCGGTGAGCAAAGTGACCGAACAGGGAGTTGCCTACTTCTCCTCTGCGGGCAACAACAACCTGGTCAATGGCGGTCAGGACATTGCATCCTGGGAAGCGCCCCAGTTCCGCGACGCAGGCAGCTGTCCGAGTGGCCTGACCACCTTTGAAGCAGCCGAAGAAATCTTCCTCAACGCCAGCCACTGCATGGATTTCGACCCCAGCTCAGGGATCGACACGACCTTCGGGATCACCGTGGGCGCAGGCCAAACCCTGACCGCCGACCTCCAGTGGGCAGAAGCATGGGAAGCCGTCAACGCGGACCTCGACGTCTTCCTGCTCGGCCCGGAAGGCAGCGTCGTCGCGGCGGGAGGGGAAGACAACCCTGCCACCGGACGCCCGGTGGAGGTCCTTGGCTGGGAAAACGAAAGCGGCAGTGCGGCAACCGTGCAGCTGGTCATCAACCGCTTCGGCGGCGGCCTGCCGCGACTCAAGGTGGCGCTGCTCGAGAACGGCGGCGGGGTGAGCTCGACCGAGTACGAAGCGTCGGCCGGCGGCGACGTCGTGGGTCCGACGATCTTTGGCCATAACGGGGCCGAAGATGCGAACAGCGTCGGGGCGATCCGCTACAGCGCCGCCGCAGCGCCGGAGTCCTACTCGTCTCGTGGTCCGGTGACGCACTACTTCGGCCCGGTGAACGGCGCGGCGGCGGCTGCACCGCTCGAAACGCCGGCGGTCCTCTCCAAGCCGGATCTGACCGCGACCGACTGCGGCGTCACCACCTTCTTCGCCTCCAAATCAGGTGAAAAATGGCGCTTCTGCGGAACCTCGGCGGCGGCTCCGCACGCTGCGGGCGTCGCCGCCCTGATGCTGCAGCGCGATCCGGCGGCGACGCCGTCTCAGATCCGGTCCGCGCTCGTCGAATCGGCGAACGCGATCGGCGG
>DATFMX010000023.1:0-49189 GCA_035266685.1 Solirubrobacterales bacterium | reverse complement strand
TCAGAGTTCTCGGCAGGGCATGGCTGCGCGTTCTCTGGCGTTGCTGGCAGGACGGAGTCGCCTATGACCCCGCCAAACACGGCAACTTGCGCCGGCTTCAACCGGCGGGGGGTTGACACAGGAAGTCTCACAACGCCACCGCGGTCGAGGTTTGAGTCGGTATGCGAACCAAAGCTCTACCGCGCCCTGGTTAGGGGGCCGCCGGGACGGTCTCCAGGGCGAATTTGCCGTTCGCCTCGGTCGGGTCGCCGAGCGGGTACCGCCCCGTGAAGCAGGCGTCGCAGTGGTCCTCGGGCCGCGTGCCGACCGCCTCGTAGACGCCGTCCATCGAGAGGTAGGCGAGCGAGTCGGCGCCGAGCTCGTCGGCGATCTCCTCGATCGTCCGCTCGTGGGCGATCATCTCCTCGCGGGTCGACATGTCGACGCCGTAGTGGCAGGGGTGGCGGATCGGCGGCGCCGAGATCCGCAGATGCACCTCGCTGGCGCCGGCGTCGCGCAGCATGCCGACGATCTGCCGCGTCGTGTTGCCGCGCACGATCGAGTCGTCGACGACGACCAGCCGCCGGCCGGCGACGATCTCCGGCAGCGGGTTGAACTTGAGCCGCAGGCCGCGCTTGCGCAGCTCCTGCCCGGGCTGGATGAAGGTGCGGGCGACGTAGCGGTTCTTGATCAGGCCGTCGTCGCGCGGCAGCCCCGAGGCGCGCGCGAACCCGGCCGCCGCCGGGTTGCCCGAGTCGGGCACCGCGATCACCAGGTCGGCCTCGACCGGCGCCTCGCGCCAGAGGATCTCGCCCATCTTGCCGCGCACCTGCTGCAGCACCTTGCCCTCGAGGCGGCTGTCGGGGCGGGAGAAGTAGATGTGCTCGAAGACGCAGTGCGCCGGCCGCCCGGCCTTGACGATCTGCCGCGTGTCGAGGCCGCGCTCGGTCAGCGAGACCATCTCGCCCGGGCGCACCTCCCGCAGCAGCTCGGCGCCGACGATGTCGAAGGCGCAGCTCTCCGAGGCGACGACGAAGCGCTGCCCGAGCCGCCCCAGCGAGAGTGGCCGCACCCCGTGCGGGTCGCGGAAGGCGACGACCGCGTGCTTGGTCATCGCCACGGTCGAGTAGGCGCCCTCCAGCCGCGGCATCACCGCCGCCACCGCGTCCTCGACGAAGCGCCCCTCGTGCGAGGAGATCAGCGCCGCGATGATCTCCGAGTCCGAGGTGCCGCGGAAAGCGACGCCGGCCTCTTTCAGCTCGCTCCACAGCTCGACCGCGTTGGTCAGGTTGCCGTTGTGGGCGAGCGCCAGCTCGCGGCCGTCGTCGCGCCAGACCGGCTGCGCGTTCTCCCACGAGCCGCCGCCGGTGGTCGAGTAGCGCACGTGGCCGATCGCCATGTCGCCGGCCAGCGCCCGCAGCTTCTCCTCGTCGAAGACCTGGGAGACGAGGCCCGAGTCGCGCATCGTCGTGATGTGGCCGCCCTCGCAGGTGGCGATCCCGGCCGACTCCTGGCCGCGGTGCTGCAGCGCGTAGAGGCCGAAGTAGGCGAGCCGCGCGACATCGTGCCCCGGCGCGTATACGCCGAACACCCCGCATTCCTCGCGCGGGCCATCGCGATCTATCGGCTGCCCCTCGGGCGGAGTCAAAGCGCGTGTTCCTCGCGTTGGAAAAGGACGTGACGCGCAGGCGGACTGCCTACCCCGGCAGGGTAGCAGCGGGGTCGGGCGCGGCTACCGACGCCTGTGGTGGCGGGTGTGCGCGTGACGGGCTGCTCGCCTATGCCCGTGCAGCTTCACGACGAATTCGTCGTTCGTCTCTTCGCCGACCTTGTCGGTGACGGTGACGGCGATCCGTGCCCGCAGCGATCGCTGCGGTCTCAGCTTCGCCAGGCGCAGCAGCACTGCATTGGGCAGCGGCACCCTGAAGTGTGCGGCGCGGTCGGGACCGACGGTCTTCTCGCCCGCTTCGAGGTCGACGATGCGCGGGCGACGGCGGACCCTCCAACCGATCCTGCCGTCGACGCTGACCGGCGCCTGCGAGCTGACCCGGACGGAGACCAGGATCGCTCGCCGCTTGGCGACTCCGGCGGCGTTCAGTTCGACCACAGGGCAGGCGCTCGTCCGCGGGCCGCCCGCGGTGCACTCGTTCGAACCGGGCCCTTCCGAGCTGCCGCCGGGCGTCGGACCGTACGCCAGCGTCGCCGTGACCGGGGCGCCGATGCCGGGGCGGAATTCGTAGAGCTCGGGGACGCCCAGCGCAGGGTCTCCTTCGAGCAGCAGGGCCGCGTGGTCTTCCGCTTCCCCGCAGAGCAGGGTCCCTTCCGGGCCGTACAGACCGATCCGGGCGTATTCGGGGACCTGCAGCCGCGTGACGAACGTGTTGGTCCCCGGCGATACGGTCTTCAACTCGCTCTCGGCGGCCTTGCGCAGTTCGTTTTCGGAGACCTGCCGGAAGACGACCAGCTTCTCGGGCAGCGGCGACACTCCGGGGGCGACATGCACGGTCCAGCTGGTGATCGTGTCGCCGCTTTCGGGCGGGACGCCCGAGGGCAGGGTGAGGTCGGTCTCGCCGTTGCCGCTGACGAGCACGGTCTGGCCGCTGATGCTTTCATGGCCGGTGCAGCGATCTCCGAGTTCCGATGGCAGCGCCGCGGCGGATGACGGTCCGACAAGCGCAAGCGCCGCGAGCAGCACGCCGATAATCGTCCCCCGCCGGACAAGCATTCCTTCATTCTGACCTATCGGGCATCGGCAGCAATTGTCCGAGCGTTTCGATGACCTCGAAGTTGATCCCCTGACCCACCCTCATCCAGAAGTCAGCGCCGGGTGGTGCTCGGTGCCGGGTGCGCGCTGCCCGTTGCCCGATGCTGGGCTGACGGTGCACGTATTGCGCTGCCCCGGCGCAACCGGTAGGGGTTCCGATCCCTTGGATGCGATCCATTTGGCTGGACCTGGCCTTGGCGCTCGCCCTTCGGGACTACCGGCTCGCCGCTACTCGATCAACGGGGTGGTCCAGTTGTGGGCCTGGAGCGCGGTGTCCAGCTCGCGCCGCTCTTTCGCCAGCTGGTCGAGCTGCGATTGAAGCTCGCCGACCGAAACCTGGCGGACCATGCGGATCTCCGAATGGCCGTAGCGGAACAGCCCCCTGCCGCCCTCGCTTGTGGCCGTCCTGATCACGCCCCGCAGTCCTCCCTGGCGCAGATCGAGGACGTCGCGGCGGGCGAGACCTTCGGTGACCGTTTCCCCACCTGGCAGTCGCGTGCCCGCGTTGGTGTGGTTGATCCGGGCGATCAGTTCCTCCAGCTCGTCGCAGACCGAGCCGAGCTCCGCCAGCAGCTCGTCCGGGCTCTCGGGTGGTTCGTCTCCCTCCTGCACGAGCGCACTTGCCTGCAACCGGTCTTGAATTTGCCCGACCCGCTTCTGCAGGTCGGCCCGACGGCTGAGCGCTTCTCCCACGATCATGGCGCCAGCCTAGCAGACAAAAAAGTTCGCAGCGTATTCGTCTCCTAAGGTCCGAGAGCGCCGATCGGGATGACGTGAACGCCATCCTCTCGCCTATAGCCGTAGCCGCTGCCGACGATCACGCCGAGTGCCGCCGGCGGTCCGCATCTGCTGGTGTCGATCCGCTTGACGAACTTGTGCAGATTGGCCGCCCCCTCATCTATCCGGTTGAAGCCGAGCTTCACCTCGAAGGCCGCCCAGCGGCCATCGCGAGCTTCGACGATCGCATCGACCTCCAGCCCGTCGCTGTCTCGGTAGTGGAGGACTTCCGCATCGACGGCCTGGGCGTAGATCCGTAGATCGCGGATCACCATCGACTCGAAGAGGAGGCCAAGCAGACTGAGCTCTCGCGCGAGCCGCTCGGGGCCGGAGCGCAAGGCGGCCACCGCGAGCGAGGGGTCGACGAAATGAAGCTTTGGCGCTTTGCGCAGCGTGTGCGTCGTTCGCAGGTGAACACCCCAGGCGGGCTGATCCTCAACAACCATCAGCCGCCTCAATGCGTCGAGGTACTCGTCGGCGGTCTCGTGCTTGAGCGACTCGTCGGGGCCGCTGGCATCGCGCGCCAATGTGGCCACCGAGGCCTGCGTCGCGACGTTGCGTCCGATGCTGCGGAGCAGGCGTCCCACCTTGACGGGGTCACGACGTCCTCCGCTGACTGCGGGTATCTCGACTCGCCGAATCTCCTCGAGATATCTCCGGGCCGCGGTCAGCGCCTGTTTGCTGGTTTTGCCCAGAAGGCCGGGCCAGCCACCGAGGCAGATCTCTTCCGCAAGCTCCGGCAGATCCATCCTGGCCTCCGGCGCGCCCTCTTTGCTTCCCTCCAGCAGGCGAGCCAATGCAATGCGCCCGGTACTGCGGCCCTTCTCGAACAGGCTCAACGGCCGCATTCGAAGCCGCGTCAGCCGTCCGGCTCCCGAGTGCCGGGTGATGTCGTCCGCCGGAACCGCTGAGCCGGTGAGGATGAATTGCCCTGGTTCACCACGATCGTCGATTGCACGCCGCACGTGATTCCAGATCGACGGCTCCAGTTGCCACTCGTCTATGAGGCGTGGGGTCGGTCCGTCGAGGACGAAAGCCGGTTCAAGCGCCGCCGCCTCGCGAGCTTTGAGGTCGACGTCCAACCGTACTTCGCTTGCAGCAATGTGCTGTGCGGTCACCGTCTTCCCGCAGGCCTTGGGGCCCTCGATAACAGCGGCGCCTATCGACTCCAGATCGTCTTCTAACTCCTTCTCGACAATCCGCTTCAAGTAGGGCATATCGGCAGTTTAGCGGAAGAAAAAGAAGAATTACAGCGGGAAAAATATCAGGATTTCATAGGTAAAAAGAGAAGAAATCTAACCCACAAAATGTCAGGATTTCAACCGGGAAGATGTTCGCCCAGCGAACGCCAGGCCGCTTCGGCGTCGGCGAGCGGAATGGAGAGGCTGCGGTCGCCGGCGGCGAGCTCGATCGTCTCGCCGCCGACCTTGCCCAGGTAGAGGACGGCGACGCCGTCGCCGGCCAGCGCTTCGAGTCGCTCGCGCTTGCCGCTGACGACGAAGCCGCCGCTGCCCTCGCCGAACAGTGCCTCCTCGGGGGAGCAGCCGCGCTCGCGCAGGTGCTGCGCGTCGACCTGGCAGCCGAGGCCGCTGCCGATCGCGCACTCGGCGAGCGCGCAGGCGAGCCCGCCGTCGCTGACGTCATGGGCGGAGGCGAGTGCCCCGGCGCGGACCGCATCGCACAGCGTCGCGCAGGCCGCGGCGACCGCGGCGACGTCGGGCTGCGGGAGGCCGGCGTCGAGCTCGCCGCGCTGCTTCGCCAGCTCGCTGCCCTCGAGCGTCGGTTCGAAGGGGCCGACCAGGGCGATCGCGTCGCCCTCGGCGGCGAAGGCGCTCGGCGCCGCGCCGCCCGCCTCGGGCAGCTCGCCGACCATGCCGACGACCGGGGTCGGGTAGATCGGCCCTTCCGGCCCCTCGTTGTAGAGCGAGACGTTGCCGCCGACGACCGGCACGCCGAGCGCCTCGCAGGCGTCGGCCAGCGCCTGGGTCGCGCGGTCGAGCTGCCAGGCGGGAACCGGCTTCTCCGGGTTGCCGAAGTTGAGGCAGTTGGTCAGGCCGAGCGGCTCGGCGCCGGCGCAGGCGAGGTTCTGGGCGCACTCGAGCACCGCCTCGACCGTGCCGGCGTAGGGGTCGCAGGCGACGCGCCGCCCGTTGCCGTCGATCGAGATCGCGATCGCGCTGCCGGCCTCGGGGATCGCCAGCACCGCCGCGTCGCAGCTCTCCGGCCGCCGCGCCGTGCGCGAGCCGACGATCGAGTCGTACTGCTCGAAGGCCCAGCGCTTCGAGGCGACGCTGGGGGCCGCGAGCAGCGCCAGCAGCGTCTGCGCCGCGCTCGCGCCGAGGTCGAGCGTCGCCCGGTTGCCGTAGATCCACTCCGCCGGCGCCGCCGGCTCGAGGTGGTACAGCGGGCAGCCGTCGACCAGCGCCTCGACCGGCATCTCGCCCGCGACCTCCGCGCCGCGCAGCACCCGCACCAACCCGTCGTCGGTGACCTTGCCGATCTCGGCCGCGCCGGTCTGCCATTTCTCGCAGACGGCGATCACCTCGCCGACCCGGTCGGGCTCGACCACGGCCAGCATCCGCTCCTGGGACTCGGAGACCATGATCTCGAAGGGCTCCATGTCGGTCTCGCGCAGCGGCACCCGCGCGACGTCGATCTCGATCCCGACCCCGCCGGCCGAGGCCATCTCGCTGGCCGAGGAGGTCAACCCGGCTGCGCCGAGGTCCTGCAGCGAGACGAGCAGCCCCTTGCCGAGCAGCTCGAGGCAGCACTCCAGCACCTTGGACTCCTCGAAGGGGTCGCCGATCTGCACCGTCGGCCGCTTCGCCGCGTCGCCCTCGCCGAGCTCGGCCGAGGCGAGCACCGAGGCGCCGCCGATCCCGTCGCGCCCGGTCGAGGCCCCCATCAGGACGACGGCGTTGCCGACCCCGGCCGCCGCCGCGCGCACCATGTCCTCCTGCCGGGCGATGCCGACGCACATCGCGTTGACCAGGCAGTTGTGCTCGTAGGGCGCCTCGAAGTAGATCTCGCCGCCGACGTTGGGCACGCCGATCGAGTTGCCGTAGTGGCCGATCCCGCGCACCGCGCCGTCGAGCAGGTGGCGCGAGCGCACGGAGTCGAGCTCGCCGAAGCGCAGCGAGTCGAGGATCGCGATCGGCCGCGCGCCGAGCGCGAAGACGTCGCGCAGGATGCCGCCGACGCCCGTCGCCGCGCCCTCGAACGGTTCGACCGCGCTCGGGTGGTTGTGCGACTCGACCTTGAAGGCGACCGCGTGGCCGCCGCCGACGTCGACCGCGCCGGCGTTCTCGCCCGGCCCCATCACCACCCGCTCACCCTCGGTCGGCAGCCGCCGCAGCAGCTTGCGCGAGTGCTTGTAGGCGCAGTGCTCGGACCACAGCAGGCTGAACATCGCCAGCTCGACCCCGTTCGGCTCGCGCCCCAGCTTCTCGCAGATCAGGTCGTACTCGGAGTCGGTGAGCCCGAGCTCTCGGTGGGGGGAGGACATCAACCGCCGCCTCCTCTGCTTCCGCCGGGGCATGAAGAATCAGATATGGACATGCCCCGGCTCCCGCCTCCGGGGGTGGCGGGGGTCATGCGAGGGCTCCCGCGACCGCCTCGAAGACGCGCAGCCCGTCGGTGGACCCGCCCAGCTCGTCGACCGCGTGCTCGGGGTGCGGCATCAGGCCGAGCACGTTGCCCGCCTCGTTGCGCACCCCGGCGATCTCGCGCGCCGACCCGTTCGGGTTATGCCCCGGCGCGTAGCGGAACGCCACCTGCCCGCTCGCCTCCAGCGCGTCGAGCATCTCATCGGGCGCCCAGTACCGTCCTTCCCCGTGCTTCGCCGGGATCGACAGCCGCCGATGGGCCGATTTCCCACCCATATCGTGGGAATTCGGCCCATCGACCAGCAGATCGACCTGGCGGCAGACGAAGCGCATGCCCTCGTTGACCAGCAGGGCGCCGGGCAGGAGGCCCGCCTCGCAGAGGACCTGGAAGCCGTTGCAGATGCCGAGCACCGGGCCGCCGGCCGCGGCGAACTCGGCGACCGCCTCCATCGCCGGTGAGAAGCGGGCTATCGCGCCCGCCCGCAGGTAGTCGCCGTAGGAGAAGCCGCCGGGGACGACGACCGCGTCGACATCGCCCAGCTCGCGGTCTTCGTGCCAGATCAGCCGCGCCTCGCCGCCCGCCAGTTCGCAGGCGCGCAGGGCGTCCCGCTCGTCACAGGAGCCGGGGAACTGGACGACGCCCCACCTCATGCCGCCCCCGGACGCGGGAACGAATTCCTATCCATATCTGATTCTTTAGGGATTCGTGGGAGCAGAGGAGGCGGCATTGATCTCTTCGATCTCGAAGTCCTCGATCAGCGGGTTGGCGAGCAGCTTCTCGCAGAGCTCCGGCAGCCGCGCCGGGTCGTCTGCCTCCAGCTCGACCATCCGCCCGACCCGCACCTGCCCGACCCCCTCGAAGCCGAGCGCCGGCAGCGCCCGCTCGACCGCCTTGCCCTGCGGGTCGAGGATCCCCTCCTTCGGGCGGATCAGGACCCGGGCCTTCGCCACTAGAAGGAGCGCTCCGTGATCCGCTCGTAGGCCTCGACGTACTTGGCCCGCGTCTGCTCGATCACATCGGCCGGCAGCTCCGGCGCCGGCGGCTTCTTGTCCCAGCCGGACTGCGTCGCCCAGTCGCGCACGTACTGCTTGTCGAAGGACGGCTGTGTCCTGCCGGGCTCGTAGCGGTCGGCCGGCCAGAAGCGCGAGGAGTCGGGGGTCAGCACCTCGTCGCCGAGCACGATCTCGGCGCCGGCGTGGCGGCCGAACTCGAACTTGGTGTCGGCGAGGATGATCCCGCGCTCCGCCGCGTGCTCGGCGCCGCGCCTGTAGACGTCGATCGAGACCCGCCGCAGCTCTTCCATCAGCGGCCGGTCGCCGACGATCTCCGCCGCGCGGTCGAAGTCGACGTTCTCGTCGTGGTCGCCGATCTCGGCCTTGGTCGCCGGGGTGAAGATCGGCTCCGGCAGCTTGTCGGACTCCAGCAGCCCGGACGGCAGCTCGATCCCGCAGACCGCCCCGCCCTGCTTGTATTCCTTCCAGCCCGAGCCCGAGAGGTAGCCGCGCACGACGCACTCGACCGGGTACATCTCCAGCCGCCGCACCCGCATCGCCCGTTCGGCGACCTCCTCCGGGACGTCAGCGGAGAGGAAGTGGTTGGGGACGATGTCGCCGGTCAGCTCGAACCAGAATTCGGAGATCCGGTTGAGCACCTTGCCCTTGTCGGTGACCGGCGTCGGCATCACCACGTCGTAGATCGAGATCCGGTCCGAGGCGACCATCAGCAGGTCGTCCTCCCACTCGTAGATCTCGCGCACCTTGCCGGACGAGTGAAGCTTCAGATCTGCGACGGCCGTCATTAAGCCGATGCTAACCATCAGCGCAGCGGAGGGCGTTGGCGCCCCGGTCTGCGATCCTTGTCCAACCGATGCTGCCGCCGGAACCGAAGTACTCGCCGCTTTCGCAGACCCTGCGCTGGAGCTTCCGGCCGCTGCCCTTCATGCAGGAGTGCCGCGAACGCTACGGCGACGCCTTCAGCGTCAGGTTCATGGGCTTCGAGCGGCCGATGGTGATGATCTCCGACCCGGCCGCGATCAAGGCCCTCTACACCGAGCGCGCCCACGGCCTGCCACCCGGCCGCGAGGTCGTGCTGACGCCGATCGTCGGCCCCCACTCGGTGCTCGTGATCGAGGGCGCCGACCACCTCGCCCACCGCAAGCTGATGCTGCCCGCCTTCCACGGCGAGCGGATGCGCTCCTACGCGCCGCTGGTCGAGGAGATCGTCGCCGCCGAGATCGACTCCTGGCCGCTCGACGAGCGCTTCGCGATCCACCCGCGCATGCAGGCGGTGACCCTGGAGGTGATCCTGCGCGTCGTCTTCGGCGTCGCCGAGGGCCCGCGGCTGGAGCGCCTGCGGAGGATGCTGACCGAGGTGCTGGAGGAGACCGCGTCGCCGTTCACGCAGCTGATCGGCCTGGCGAGCCGCCGCTTCGGCGGCCAGGGGCCGTGGGCCAAGTTCGAGGGCAAACTGCGGGCGGTCGACGAGCTGCTCTACGCGGAGATCGCCGAGCGCCGCGCCGCCGAAGACTTCGAGGGCCGCGACGACATGCTCTCGCTGCTGATGCAGGCGCGCTTCGAGGACGGCGAGGGAATGGGCGACGAGGACCTGCGCGACCAGCTGATGACCCTGCTGCTCGCCGGCCACGAGACGACCGCGACCGCGCTCGCCTGGACCTTCGACCTGCTGCTGCGCCACCGGGGCGAGCTGGCCCGCCTGCGCGAGTCGCTCGAGGCCGGCGAGGACGAGTACCTGCGGGCGACGATCTCCGAGTCGCTGCGCCTGCGCCCGGTCGTGCCGCTCGCCGGCCGCCGGCTCAACGCCGAGCTCGAGGTCGACGGCCTCAGCCTGCCGGTGGGCACCGACGTCACCCCGGCGATCTGGCTCGCCCACACGCGGGCGGAGTCCTTCCCCGAGCCCTTCGCCTTCCGCCCCGAGCGCTTCCTCGGCGAGCCGCCCGACACCTACGCCTGGATCCCCTTCGGCGGCGGCATCCGCCGCTGCCTCGGCGCCGCCTTCGCCGAGTTCGAGATGCGGATCGTCCTGCGCGAGGTGCTCGGACGCTGCGAGCTGCGCAAGGCGGACCCGCGGCCCGAGCGGATCGGCCGCCGCAACATCACCCTCTCGCCCAAAGCGGGCACTCCGGTCGTCCTCACCGCGCGCCAACCGGCGCGCGAGCTCGTCGCGGCCTAGTCGCCGGCGCCGGCCCTGCCAGCCGGGTGCTCCTGGGCCCAGCGGGCGATCGTGCCCGAGCCCGAGATCACCTCGCCGTCGTCGAGCACCAGGATCGGCACCTCGTTGGTGCCGCTCAGCTTCTTGATCTCGGCCCGCTCCTCGTCGCGGCTGCCCCGGGTCCACGGCACCATCCGGTAGCCGCCGACGGTCCGCAGCTCGTACGTAAACCCGGCCGCGTCGAGCGCCTTGCCCGCCTTCGCGCACGGATGTGCAAACGCCGGCCCAGATTTCTTCTGCCCGCAGGTGTAGAGGATCATCGCCCGGCATCCTACCCGCGAATCGCTTTGGCTGAGTGCTACGCTTGTAGCACAACGTGGAGGTCGCGACGAGAGAACTGCGCAACGACACGGCCGGCGTCTTGCGCCGTGTGGAAGGCGGCGAGACGGTCGTCATCACCGTGCGCGGTAAGCCGGTGGCGGATCTGGTGCCGCACAGGCCGGAACGACCACACTGGGTTGGGCCCGACGAGGTGATGGAGATCGTCACCAAGTATTCGGCCGACCCCGGTCTGAGGGACGATCTCGAGCGAATCGCCGGCGACACGACCGACGATCTCGGACCGATCCGATGATTCAGGGGCGTCCTTCGAGGGGCGTGCTGGACACCTCCATATTCGTCGCCTTGGAGAGCGGTCGCAGACTGGATCAGAAGGCGTTGCCCATGCAGAGTGCGATCTCGATCGTGACCAGGGCGGAGCTGCGGGCCGGAGTGCTGGCGGCAGACGACATCCCGACGCGGGATCGGCGTGTCGCGACGTTCGAGGCATCACGGGTCTTTTCCATCCTTCCGATCGATCGCGACGTCGACAGCACCTGGGCACAGATGCGCGCCTACCTCGCCGCCTCCGAACGCCGGGTCAAGGCCAACGACATGTGGATCGCCGCGACGGCCGCCGCGCACGAAATCCCGGTCGTCACCCAGGACGGCGACTTCGACGCCCTCGACGGCGTGGCCGGCCTGACCGTGATTCCCGTCTGAGCTCCGCTATTAGACTCGCAGGTCGCGCCGCGCATCCGTCTTGCCACGGTCCCTGCTTAGCCGTTCAGCGCTTCCAGGCGCTCGAAGATCGTCGGGATGTGGCCGAGGTAGGCGTCGTAGTCGAAGACGGCGTCGAGGTCGAGGTCGGGGGCCGCCACGGCGAGCAGCTCGCGGAAGTGGGTGCCGCTGTCCCAGGCCTGCTGGGCGTTCTCCTGGACGACCCGGTAGGCGTCGTCGCGGGCCAGGCCGGACTCGACCAGGGCGGTGAGGGCGCGCTGGCTGAACAGGGCGCCGTGGGTCAGCTCGAGGTTCTCCCGCATGCGGTCGGCGCGGATCGTCATCCCCGCCGCCACCTTCGCCGCCAGGTCCTGCATGTAGTCGAGGCCGATCGTCGCGTCGGGCAGGATCACCCGCTCGGCGCCGGAGTGGGAGATGTCGCGCTCGTGCCAGAGGGCGACGTTCTCGAGCCCGGTCTGGGCGTAGCCGCGCAGCACCCGGGCGAGGCCGGTGATCCGCTCGGTGCGGATCGGGTTGCGCTTGTGCGGCATCGCCGAGGAGCCCTTCTGGCCGGCGGCGAACGGCTCCTCGACCTCGCGCACCTCGGTGCGCTGCAGGTTGCGGACCTCGGTCGCGAAGCGCTCCAGCCCGGCGCCGGCGACCGCGATCGCCGAGGTCAGCACGGCGTGGCGGTCGCGCGGCACCACCTGGGTGGCGATGTCCTCGCGCTCCAGCCCGAGCCGCTCCATCACCCGCGCCTCGACCGCCGGCGGCACCGAGGCGTAGGTGCCGACGGCGCCGGAGAGCTTGCCGAAGCGCAGCTGCTCGAAGGCTTCCGTGAGCCGGGTCAGGTTGCGGTCGGCCTCGAAGGCGAAGCCGGCGAGCCGCAGGCCGAAGGTCGTCGGCTCGGCGTGGACGCCGTGGGTGCGGCCGACGCAGAGCGTGTCGCGCTGCTCCAGCGCCCGCTCGACCAGCGCGTCGCGGTAGGCGCGCGCCGAGGCGAGCACGACCTCGCCCGCCTGGCGCAGCTGCACGGCGAGTGCCGTGTCGAGCACATCGGATGAGGTGAGGCCGTAGTGGATCCAGCGCCCGTGCTCGCCGACCGACCGGGCGACGACGTCGACGAAGGCGGCGACGTCGTGGTCGGTCACCCTCTCGCGCTCGTTCACCGCCTCGACCGTGAACGCCGCATTCGCCCGCGCCGCCTCCGCGGCCTCCGCCGGCACCATGCCCTCTTCGGCCCAGGCCTCCGTCGCCGCAAGCTCAACCTCGAGCCAGGTCTCTAGCTTACGTTGCTGGGACCAGACGTCAGCCATCTCTGACCGGGTGTATCTGGAAATCAACCGGCACCTCCTGTCGGGCGGGTGGCATGGGGTAGGGGGGGGTCGAGGACGGACCGTGGCCCGCCCGCAGCGCCCCCCCCTACCCCATGACAGGACCCGCCCGTCGCGATGCTCATGCGTTGATGATCCGTGCCGCGAGCAACCCTGCGTTCTTCGCCCCGTCGATCGCCACGCAGGCGACCGGCACGCCGGGCGGCATCTGCACCGCCGAGAGCAGCGCGTCGAGGCCGCCGAGGCTCTTGCCGAGGATCGGCACGCCGATCACCGGCAGGTCGGTGTGGGCGGCGGCGACCCCGGGCAGCGCCGCCGACATCCCGGCGCCGGCGATGATCGCCCTGAGGCCGCGCATGCGGGCGCTGTGGCAATACTCGCGCACCAGCTCGGGGTCGCGGTGGGCGCTCATCACGCGCACCTCGTAGCGGATGCCGGCCTCGTGCAGCGCCGCGCCGGCCGGCTGCATCTTGGGCTTGTCGTTCTTCGAGCCCATGATGATCCCGACGTGGGGCGCGTCGACCTCGATCTCCTCGAACGCCTCCTCCACCGCCGGCATCGTCGCCGGCCCGCTCGACTGCGGCTCCTCTGAGATCTCGCTCATCCGTTCCTCTCTCGGTTCTAGGTTGGTCACATCAGCTGGCCGCCCGCTCGACCGCGCGGGCGGCTATGTCGGAGCGGATCTGCATTCCGTCGAAAGTGATCCGGCCGGCGGCATCGTATGCGCGCTCGCGTGCCGCCGCGGGCGTCGCGCCGAGCGCGGTCACGTTGAGCACACGCCCGCCGGCGGTGAGGACCTCGCCGCCCCGCGCCGCGGTCCCCGCGTGCGTCAGCTCGGCGAGCTCGGCGGCGGCGTCGAGGCCGTCGATGACGTCACCCTTCGAGGAGGACTCCGGGTAGCCCGCCGAGGCGAGCACCAGGGTCACCGCCCAGTCCTCGCCGAACTCCGCCTCGACCCCCGCCAGCCCGCCCGGCTCGCGCGCCGCGAGGCAGAGCTCGAGCAGGTCGGAGCGCAGCCGCGGCAGCACGGCCTGCGTCTCGGGATCGCCGAAGCGCACGTTGAACTCGAGCACCTTGGGACCGGCGGGCCCGACCATCAGGCCGGCGTAGAGGACGCCGTGAAAGGGGGCGCCGCGCCGCGCCATCTCGGCGACGACCGGCCGGTGGACCGCGTCGACGATCTCCTCGACCTCGGCGGGGCCGAAGCCCGGCACCGGCGAGTAGCTGCCCATGCCGCCGGTGTTCGGCCCCTCGTCGCCGTCGAAGATCCGCTTGTAGTCCTGGGCCGGCGCCAGCGGGACGACGTTCTCGCCGTCGCAGATCGCCAGCAGCGAGAGCTCTTCGCCCTCGAGGAACTCCTCCAGCACGACCGTCGTCGCGCCGAAACGCCGCTCGCCGAAGAAGACTTCAATCGCCGCCCGCGCCTCACTCTGGTCGGCGCAGAGGATCACGCCCTTGCCCGCCGCCAGGCCGTCGGCCTTGAGCACCAGCGGGTAGGCGGCGCGCTCCAGCTCGGCCAGCGCCTGCTCGCGGTCGCGCAGCAGGACATGCGCGGCGGTCGGCACGCCCGCCGCTTCCATCACCTGCTTGGCGAAGGCCTTCGACCCCTCCAGCTCGGCGGCCACGGCGCGCGGCCCGAAGGCGGCGATCCCCGCCTCCTCCAGCGCGTCGACCAGGCCCGCGACCAGCGGCGCCTCGGGCCCGACCACGACCAGGTCGACCGCCCGCTCGCGCGCCGCGGCGACGATTGCGCCGACATCCTCGGCGCCGACCTCGGGCAGGCACTCGGCGTCGGCGGCGATCCCGGCGTTGCCCGGCGCGCAGAGCAGCTGCGGCGCCCGCGGCGAGCGCGCCAGCGCCCGCACCATCGCGTGCTCGCGACCGCCTCCGCCTACGACCAGGACTCGCAAGCGCCGGACCTAAAGCGCGTCAGCCAACTCGTCGGCCGGCATCGCCGTCAGCGTCTGGCTGGTCATCGTCCCGCGCGAGCCGAGCTCGACCGAGACCTTGGCCATCGTCTTCTCATCCGGCGCCTCGATGATCGTCACGAAGTCGTACTGGCCGAGCGTCGCGTACTGCGCCTGCACTTTGGCGCCGAGCTGTTCGACCTCCTTGTTCACCTCGGCAACCCGCGCAGGGTTGTTCTTCAAGGTCCGCACACCCTCGGCGGTCAAGTTGGTCAACATCACGTAGGTGGGCATTGCGTTCTCCTCTCGGCGGGGTACGCGCCTACGTTACGCGAGCCGCCGCCGCCGCGCGAGTCGACTCAGTAGCCGGTCGGATGGCGGACGACGAAGCCTTCCGGGTAGGGAGGCTCCACATGCCAGCGCGGGCCGGTCCCCGACGCGTCGCCGACCGTGTCCCAGCGCAGGCCGGCGATCTCGGCGTAGGTGTGGGTCGGGCTGGCGTAGATCGTGATCCAGCGGCCGGGACCGGGTTCGCCGTAGCGCTCCAGTTCGCCGGAGGTCAGCGGCCGGTCGAGCAGCCCGGCGCCGTAGAGGGCGAAGCTGACCGCGCCCGAGCAGTCGTAGCCGGGCGAGATCCAGGAGCCGTGGCCGCCGCCCCAGATGTAGGGGGTGGTGGAGATCGAGTTGGCCGCCGCGATCGCCGCCTTGACCGCCGGCGGGGCGCCCCGCGGCGCGCTCGCCAGGTTGCCCGCGAGGACGGAGCTCGGGCCGGCGGTTTCCAGGCCCGCCGGCAGCGGCGCGATCTTCCATTCGACGTAGGAGACCTTGCACTTGCCGCGCAGCTCGGCGGCTTCCTGGAGCACCTCGTGTACGTACCACTCGGCGTGGTTGTGGGTGAAGAGGCCGGCGCTGAGGCTCTTGCGCGACCAGATCAGCCGCGCCAGCGTCGCCGCCGAGTCGGCCGGGTCGGCGTGGCGGATGCGGCCGTCGTCATCGCCATCGACGGCGTAGCGCTTCCACTCGCTCGGTTCGAGCCCGAGCGGACCGGCGTGGCGCAGTTCGCGCTTCGTCATCCCGTGGCCGAAGTTCGACTCCAGGCGGGCGACCGCGGCCAGCGCCCAGACGCCGCGGCGGCCGAGGTCGTAGCGGCCGGCGGCGTCCTCGAAGGCCTTCAGGTAGGCGGCGGGGATGCGCTTGCGCCAGGACTTCGCCGGTTCGCACTCGAGCACCGGAAGCTGCGGTTCGAGCAGGCTGGAGACGGCCGATTCGACGCCGACGTCACCGGCGTAGCAGGCGGCGTCGGCGAGCACCTCGGCGACGTACCAGTCGGCGTGGTTGTAGGCGAAGATCGCGCCGTAGGTGTCGGTCGGCATGCCGGCGGCGTGCAGGTAGCTCGCCGCGGCGAAGATCGCGTCTTCGGGGTTGTACGGGTCGGCCCTGCCGTCGCCGTTGGCGTCGACCCCGTAGGTCGCCCAGGTCGAGGGCATGAACTGCATCCAGCCCTCGGCGCCGGCCGAGGAGACGTTGAGGTTGGTCCCGAACGCCGTCTCGACCGCGTTGATCCCGGCGAGGATCGCCGGTCCCTGCGGCCCGAGCGCGTAGGCGCTCGCCGCCCGCTGGTAGATCGGCACCAGCACCGGCGGCACCCCGGAGGTCGCGCAGGTCGAGCTCGGCACAGATGGGATCAGCAGGCTCGCGCTCGGCGGCGCGGATGGGGATTCGGTCGCCGGTTCGGAAGGCGGCGTCGTCGCGCCGCCGGTTTCAGCCTGGTGCGGGCTCGGCTTGGCGGCGGCGGTTCCGCCCGCGGGCGCCGGGCTCGGCTTGGGTTCCGCGGACTGGGCTTCGGGAGCGGCGAGCGTCGCGCCCTGCTCGAGGCTCGGCGCCGGGGACGCGCTTTCGCTCGACGGCGGGGTCGCTTCGGCTTCGCCCGACGGCGCTTCGTCGGCCAGGGCGGCGGGCGCCGCCAGGGCGAGCCCGACCGCCGCGCCGAGCAGGATGCGGCGCAGCCGCTCGAGCATCAGCCGAGTATCTGGGCGACGCGCCATTCGCCGTCCTTTTCCTTCTGCAGGGTGATTCGCAGCTCGCTGGTCGTGCCGACCCGCAGCAGCGAGACGCTGACCGTGTACTGCTTGCCGAAGCGGGGACCGGCGACGAGGTTGAGCACCTTCGCCTTCGGCACCTTGCCGTTCGAGGGCAGCCGCGGCGGCCGTTCCTGCAGCGCTTCGGCGAGCTGTTCGGTCGCCGTTTCGCCGAACACGGTCTTCGCCCGCGCCGGCTTCTTGCCGATCTCATAGAAGACGAAGGCCTCGGCGAAGCGGCGCGCGGTCTTCATCGCCACCGGCCCGGCGGGGACGGGCTTGTCGGCGGCGGACGCGCTGGCGGCGGCTTCTTCTTCGCCGCCGGCGTCCTTGGCGGTCGCGGTCGGTTGCGGCTCCGTGGAACCGGCGCCCGGCGAGCCGGAACCGGCGCCCGAGCCCTCGGCGCTCGCCTGCTTGCCGCCCTTCTTCGCGACGCTCTTGCCGACGCCGAAGTGGGGCCGGACGCCCCGCAGTGTCGGCCCCTGCGATTCGACGGCCTGGGGCTGCGGTTCGCTCGGCGGGACGATCGCCACCCGCGCCGGCCTGGCGACGCGCTCCGCCGCCGGCGGCGGAGCGCCTCCGCCCGGCAGGATCAACACGGCGACCAGGATCGCCGCCACGCCGATCGCGGCGAGCCCCGCCGCGGCGCCGAACCGGTGCCCGGGCGGGCTCCAGCCGGCGAAGCGCCGTTGCAGCGGCCACAGCAGCCGGCGCTCGACCGACCAGGCGGCCCGCTCGAACGGCCAGCGCGCGACGTCGACCGCGCCAGAAGCAAGGCGCTTAGCACGCCCTCCCGGATCGCGGTTGATATGCCCTTGTCGTCGTCTCAACATCTGTTCGAAGCCCACGCACAGCTTACGTCGGAATTTCCCCCAGAAACCTGTAGTCCGGCCAGCTGGATTGCGTATCCCAGATAACCACCCCGGCACTGCTTAGCAGCGGTCCTTGAGCGGCGGGTAAAGGCGCCTGTGCAATTAACGAGCATACATGTATCATGCAGTAGTGCTCGTAAAACCGAAATCGATGATAGATCGCGATCTCGAATGGTCGGCGCTCGATCGCTTCTGCGAGCGGAGGCAGCGTCTGGCGGTCGTCTATGGCCCACGGCGCGTCGGCAAGTCGTTTCTCCTGGAGGCGGTCTGCGACGCCGCCGGCGGGCGTCGCTATCAGGCGATCACCGGGGTTGCCGCGACGCAGCTCGCCGACTTCGGACGCGAGCTCGGCGATTGGCTCGGCGCCGGTCCGCTCAACATCGATGGCTGGGCGGATGCCCTCGACCGACTCGCCCGGGTCGAGCTTCCCTGCATCGCCCTGGACGAGCTTCCCTATCTGACCGAGGTCAGCCCGGAGCTTCCGAGCTTGTTGCAGCGCTATGTCGATGCGAACGAGGGTCCGGCGCTGATCCTCTCGGGCAGCGCGCTCTCGGTGATGAGCGACCTGGTCGAGGCGCGTGCTCCCCTCTACGGGCGCGCCTCCGCGGTTGTCGTCCCGGCTCCGCTGGCCGGCCCTGACCTCGCGGCGCTCTGGGGGAGCGGCGACCCGCTTGGCACGCTATGGGTCGATGCCGCCCTCGGCGGCCTGCCCGGTTACCGGCCGCTTGTCGAGCCTCCCGCCGTCGATCGCGACGCGTGGATGGTCGAGGAGGTGCTGGCGTCCGGGTCGCCGCTGCTCGACGCGGCCGAAGCCGATCTGGCGAACGTGCCCGAGCTGCCTGCGCTGCGCGGCGTCTACCGTGCGATCCTCGCCGCGATAGCCGGCGGTGATCGCAGCTTCGGGGCGATATCCCGGGTCGCGGGGTTGCCATCCGGCGCTCTCAGCCGGCCGCTGGCCACATTGCAACGCGCCGGCCTGGTCGAGCGTGTTCCGGATCCGTTGCGGTCGCGACGCGATCGCTACGAGCTGGCCGATCCCCACCTGCGCCTCTGGCTGGCGATCGTCGCGCCGAACCGCTCACGCCTCCAGGCGGGTGCCGCCCCCGAGGTGTGGAGCCGAGTCGGCGCGACGACCTGGCCCTCGCAGGTGCTCGGCCCCCGCTGGGAGGGGGTCGTACGCGCGCACCTCGCTCAGACCGGTGGGCGGTTTGGAGAGGTCGACTCGGTTGGCGTGACGACCGTCTCCGACCGCTCCCGCCGCCAGAGCCATGAGCTCGACCTCGTGGCGATGCGCGACGACCGGGTCGTCGCGCTCGGCGAGGCGAAGCTGCGCGAGCTCGGCAGCGAGGACCTGGAGCGCCTGCTCGCGATCAGGGACCTGCTCGAGGTCCCCGAGGCCAAGCTCGTCCTCGCCTCCGCTGCGAGTGTCGACGTCAAGCACCCCGACCTGATCTCGGTCGAGCCGGCAGACGTCTACGGCTGAGGACCTGATAATCGGTCAGTTCTGACCCGACAAACGCTCAGGCCGCAGCCGCCGCCGCCTTCTCGAAGACCAGTTCGCCGTCGGCGGCGTCGACGCGGACGGTGTCGCCGTCGGCGAACTCGCCCTCGAGCAGCTTCAGCGCCAGCTTGTCGACGAGCTGCTTCTGCACGACGCGCTTCAGCGGGCGGGCGCCGTAGGTCGGGTCGTAGCCGAGGTTGCCGAGCAGGGTGCGGGCGTCGCCCGTCAGCTCGACCTCGATCCCGCGCTCGCGCACCCGGCCGACCAGCTGGTCGACCTGCAGCTCGACGATCCGGCCGATGTCGGCCTTGGAGAGGCGGTGGAAGATCACCGTGTCGTCGATCCGGTTGAGGAACTCCGGCTTGAAGGTCGCCGCCAGCACCTCCTCGATCTGCTCGCGGATCTTCTCGTCGACCGACTCGGCGACGATCCGGTCGCTGCCGACGTTGGAGGTCATGATCAGCACCGTGTTGGCGAAGCTGACCGTGCGCCCCTGGCCGTCCGTCAGCCGCCCGTCGTCCATCAGCTGCAGCAGCGTGTTGAAGACGTCGGGGTGCGCCTTCTCGATCTCGTCGAGCAGCACCACCGCGTAGGGGCGCCGCCGCACCGCCTCGGTCAGCTGTCCGCCCTCCTCGTAGCCGACGTAGCCGGGCGGCGCGCCGATCAGCCGCGCCACCGTGTGCTTCTCCATGTACTCGGACATGTCGAGGCGGACGATCGCCTGCTCGGAGTCGAACATCAGCTCGGTCAAACTCTTCGCCAGCTCGGTCTTGCCGACTCCCGTCGGGCCGAGGAAGAGGAAGGAGCCGATCGGCCGGTTCGGGTCCGAGAGCCCGGCGCGCGAGCGGCGCAGCGCGTTCGAGACGGCGGCGATCGCCTCGTCCTGGCCGACCACCCGCTGGTGCAGGCGCTCCTCCATCTGGATCAGCTTCTCGACCTCGCCCTCCATCAACCGGCTGACCGGGATCCCGGTCCATTTGGCGACGACCTCGGCGACGTCCTCCTCGGTCACCTCGTCGGCCAGCATCGAGCCGTGCTCGGAGTGCAGCGCGGCGAGCCGCTGCTCGCCCTCGCCGACGGTCTTCTCGAGCTCCGGGATCTCGCCGTAGCGCAGCTTCGCCGCGCCCTCCAGGTCACCCTCGCGCTCCGCCCGTTCGGCCGCCCGCCCGGCCTCCTCGAGCCGCGCCTTCGCCGATTTGATCTCCTCGATCGCGTCCTTCTCGTTCTGCCAGCGCGCTTTCATCTCGCCCGAGCTCTCGCGCAGCTCGGCCAGCTCGGCCTCGAGCGCCTCGAGCCGCGCCTTCGACGCCTCGTCGCTCTCCTTCTTCAGCGCCTCGCGCTCGATCTCGAGCTGCTGCACGCGCCGCTCGACCTCGTCGATCTCGGTCGGCACCGAGTCGATCTCGATCTTCAGCCGCGAGGCCGCCTCGTCGATCAGGTCGATCGCCTTGTCGGGCAGGAAGCGGTCGGCGATGTAGCGCTCCGAGAGCGTCGCCGCGGCGACGATCGCCGAGTCGGCGATGCGCACGCCGTGGTGCTCCTCGTAGCGTCCCTTGAGCCCGCGCAGGATCGCGATCGTGTCGCCGATGTCGGGCTCGCCGACGAGCACGGGCTGGAAGCGCCGCTCCAGCGCCGCGTCCTTCTCGATGTGCTTGCGGTACTCGTCGAGCGTCGTCGCGCCGACCGCGCGCAGCTCGCCGCGGGCCAGCATCGGCTTCAAGAGGTTGGCGGCGTCGACCGCGCCTTCCGCCGCGCCGGCGCCGACGATCGTGTGCAGCTCGTCGAGGAAGAGGACGATCTGCCCCTCCGCCTCCTGGACCTCGGAGAGCACCGCTTTCAGCCGCTCCTCGAACTCGCCGCGGTATTTGGAGCCGGCGAGCAGCGAGCCGATGTCGAGCGCGATCACGCGCCGGTCGCGCAGGCTCTCCGGCACATCGCCGTTGACGACCCGCTGCGCCAGCCCCTCGACGATCGCCGTCTTGCCGACCCCCGGGTCGCCGATCAGCACCGGGTTGTTCTTGGTCCGCCGCGAGAGCACCTGGATCACGCGGCGGATCTCCTCGTCGCGCCCGATCACCGGGTCGAGCTTGCCGCTCTGCGCCTCGGCGGTCAGGTCGCGGCCGAATTTCTCCAGCGCCTGCGCCGTCGTCTCCGGCTCGGGGGTGGTGACCCGCTGCGGGCGGACTTCGCCGATCGCCTTCTCCAGTGCCGTCGCGTCGGGCAGCAGCTCGGCGAGGCCCGAGCCCTTGTCGGTCATCGCCAGCAGGATGTGGTCGGTCGAGATGTACTCGTCGCCGAGCTTGCCCATCTCGCGCTCCGCCCCCTGCAGCACCGCGAGGAAGGCGGAGGAGGGACGCACCTCGGGCTGCTCGGCGCCGCTCAGCTTCGGCAGCGCCTCGACCGCCTCGTTCGCGCCCGTCCCGACCGCCGCCGGGTCGGCGCCGGCCTTGCGCAGGATCGGCGCCACCAGCCCGTCGTCCTGCTGGACCAGGGCGAGCAGCAGGTGGGCGGGGGCGACCTCGGAGTTGCGCCGCGTCGCAGCCAGCTGCTGCGCCGCGGCAACGGCTTCCTGGGACTTGACGGTGAAGCGGTCGGGCTGCACTGGGAGTCGCATTGTTACGGATTCCGACCGGGCCGCCGATAAGGATCCCGTCGATGCTTGGCAGGCGGGCAGCCATCGTCGCAGTGCTCGGCCTCGCCGTGGCGCTGACCGCACCGGCGAGGCCTGCAGGCGCCGCGGACAAGCCGCTGTTCCAGGTGCTCAGCCCCAAGCAGGAGGGCTTGGCCCACGGGCGCGCGGTGACGGTGCGGGTGCGACTGGCCAAGGGGGCGAAGCTGCGTCGCGCCAGCCTCAACGGAGTCGGCGTGCGCCGCCTGCTGCGCCGCGGCGGCGGCGGGGTGCTCTCGGCGCGCATCGCCCGGACCGATGTGCGCGCCCTGAAGCGGGGGCGCAACTTCCTCCACGTTGTCGCCGCCCGGGGAAGGGCGCGCGACCGTGACACGGTCTCCTTCACGCTGGTCCATCCTTCGCGCAAGCTGGTGCGGCGCTTCCGCGCCCGCTACATCTCCCGTCATGGCCTGCGCGTCGCTCTGCGTCTCGCCAGGCTGCACGCCGCTGTGCTCGTGCGGCTCAACGGCCGCGATGTGTCGGCCCAGTTCGCCGACGAGCTCTCCCTGCGGCGGGGAGCGGAGCTCGGCGCCGCTGACGGCCTGCGCCACGGGCGCAATGTCCTGCGTGTGCGGGTCACCCGCTTCGACGGCCAGATCCGCAAGTTCAAGCGCGTTTTCGTCGTGCCGCGCCGGCTCACGCTCGCTGCTGCCGGCCGCGACCGCGGCGCTCGCGCCGGCGAGACGGTGCAGCTCGACGGCGGCGCCTCCCGGCCCAGCCTGCGCCGCGACGGCCGCGCGGCCGGCGGGCTGCGCTACGGCTGGAAGGTCGTGAGCGCCCCGCGGGGCAGCCACCCGGCCCTGACCGGCGGCGACGCCGTCAGGCCGCGGCTGCGCACGGACCTGCCGGGCCGCTACGTACTGCGCCTGGCGACGACGCGGGCCTCGGCCCCGGCGGGCGATCACGCGACCACCGCCTTCGACACCGCCGCGGTCGAAGCGAAGGCGCAGCCGCTGGCGGCGGTCGACACGATGGCGACGGTCGGCGGCGCCGCCGGGATCGCGGTCGCGCAGACCCGCGAATGCGAAGGCGGGGGGCAGGCCGCGGCCGAACCGCCCTGCTTCTACCCGAACAACGGCGGCGAAGGAACGGCTGATCGAAAATCCCGGCCAGGGCGTCCCGGTCTACGAATCCGACAAGCTGGTGCTGATCGCGCTGCGCGCGGGCGCCCTCTCCGACGCGGAAGAGTTGGCCGAGGGGTTGGGCAACTTCAACATCGGCGACGAAAGCGAGAAGCCGCAGCCGCTCAAGGGCCTCAACGGGACCCCCTTCTCCCTGGTCGCCGTTCCCGGCACGCTCGAAGGCAAGGCGGCGGTCAACTTCGGTGCGACTCGGATCCGGGCGCCGGACGGCTCCCTGGGCGCCCCCGGCGCGCTGGTCGGCGGGCTCAAGGTGGTCTCCGACCAGCCCGCGGCCGAGACGCTGGAACTGACCCGCGCCTTCGCCTGGCCGGACGCGATCCCATACGACACCCGGGTCCCGGCCGACACCGCTCCCGGGGGCGACGCCTTTGAACTCGCTGGGGAACAGGTGCCGCTCGTCCCCGTCGGCCTGCCCGCCGACCAGGATGGCTTCGCCGTCTTCACCTTCGACCCCGTCAACCCGGCTGGCTCGGTCCGCCGCGCCGCCTTCGTCACCAACGCCGGCGGCGCCGGGACCGACACCGGCCTCGACTGGGCCCAGCTCGCGGCCGAGCTGAAGGACGCCTACGAAGAAGAGCTCGGCGTCGCGATCGTCTCCAACGGCGACATCGGCGGATTCTCCTTCGAGCCAGGGGCGGGCAGCTTCATCGCGGCGCAGCGGCAGCTCGAACGGCTTGGCGTCAACCCCGATGTGTTCGGGCGCGCGGTGGCCGCCGACGGCACCTACTCGATGCTTTCCGCCGGCGAACGGCCACATGCCGCCAACATCACCGGCCAGATCCGCGCCGGCTACAGCGCCAGCTCGGCGATCGCCGAAGGGGTCGCGGAAGCGGACAAGCTGCATGTCGCCGCGGGGCGGCTGACCGGGGTGCTGCAGCGTGCCACCTACGGCGCCGTCTTCCCGACCGAAGGCAATCCGGTGGGGACCCCGCCGGAAGCCGAGCTGCTGCAGATCGCTTTCCAGGACCAGATCCCGTGGCTGTTGACGCCGGCGCCCGGCGCGACGGCGGCGAGCTGCCAGCAGGTCGCCTTCGCCTACCTGACCGAGGTTCTCGGCTACAACGAAGGGCTCTCGCTATGGAGTGGTGCGGACGCCGGCGCGTGCGAAGGCATCGACCACAGCGGCAGCGGCGGGGCGCGCAGGGCCGACAACCTCGACGGCGACTCCTGCGCGACCACCGAAGCGGCGGCGAGCGGGGCGAACGCGGCCAACGTGCGGATCGCCGCGACGACCCTGCGCGCCAAGTACCTGGATCTGAGCAACGAGGTCTCCGAAGCGACGATCGCGACCGCGGCGATGCCGGCGGCGGGCGCGCCCTTCACCGAAGCGGACCTGACCTGCGCCAAGAACCAGATGATCGACGAGGTCGCCGCGCGGGCGCAGGTGGAAGCCTTCCTGGGGACGCTGGCGCAGGTCCAGTACGAAAGCCAGGCCGGTGAGGTCACCGAACTGAGCCAGGCGGCCGAGGCGATCGAATCGGCGATGCTCGCCAAGCTCAAGGGGCAGTTGTCGAACTCCCATCGGGCAACCGGCGCCTTCTGGGCCGGCTTCTCCTTCCAGGCGCTGGGCTCGGTCGCGAAGATCGTCGCGGCCCTCTCGGGCAGCGGAACCGCGGTCGCGACCACGGCGCAGGTGATCGGCCAGGTGTCCGGGCTCGGACAGGGGATTGCGTCGGTGGTCCAGGCGACGGCGGGGAACCCGGTCGAACTGACCAACGAGTACCTGCTGCTCTCGGCGCAGTTGCACGAAGAGGAGGTCTCGGTCGACACCCAGGTCACCGGGGTGCTCACGGCGCAGCAGCGTGGGGCGAAGCTGACCGGGGAAATGCTGCTCTCCGATCCCGGCAGGCTCGCCGCCGTCAACGCGAACGAGAAGGGACCGTGGGGCGTGAGCACCGAGGAATTGCTCGAGGCGCAGAACGCCTACCTCTTCCGCGTCCGCCAGCTCGCGTACCAGGACTACTGGCCGCAGGTCTACTTCGGCCGCCCGCCTCAGTTTCCTCGGCCTCTGTGAGACCGGGGTCGAAACCTCCACGGGCAGTACCTGTTGGAACGGCAGCGAGTGGAACGCAGGCAAGGCGGTCAGCCTGGTGAGCGCCGGGGGCGGCGCCTGCGGCGGGGTCCATCTGTTCAAGAGCGCCGCGTGGCAAGGCCCCGGCGGGCTCGGACAGGGCAACGAGTACCAGCCTTCGACAAGGCGATGCGCTGCGTCGACCAAGGTCAATACGGGGAAATCAAGATCTCCGAACCGGGCGGCGCCTTCCGCGAAGTCGAACCGGGCAACGAAATCTGGCCGACCCCGCCGCGCCCCAACTGCGTCAAGGAAGCGGCCGGCGATGGGCTGCGCGCGACCTGCACCTACGCCGACGGCTACTTCCAGCGATCCTCGCTCGACCTCGCCAAGCTGGTCGAAGGCCTCGGCGGCGACCCATCCAGCTCCGGGGTCTGGATCGAGGCCTTCGGCGGCGCGGGCGGGGCTGCCGGAGGCGGAGGAGGCGGCGGTGGCGACAGCGGGTTCGCGGAGACCTACTACGCGAGCCCCGCCGGCTACGCGGCTGCGCTCGGCTCGACCACGCTCCACTACTACCTCGGCTCCCACGGCTACGAGGGAACGGGCTCCGGCGGGGCGGCGACGCTGGTGACGGCCGCCGACGTCGCCCCGGGCGCCGGGCCGCGCCCCTGCGTTCTCGCCGAAGAGGGGATTGAAGCGGCCGGCAACGCGATTGCGATCCCGCAGGTGGCCGGCCCGCCCGGCGCCTGCGAAGGGGAAGGGCAGAACGTCGTCCTGATTGCCGCCGGTGGCGGCGGTGGGGGGAAGGAGTCCTCGGCCGGCACGGCCGGCAAGCACGGCGGCACGGGCGGGAAGGCGGTCGCCACCACCAAGACGGCGGTTGCCGCCGGCGAACGAGGCAACGCTGCACAGGGCAGCCACAGGGCTCATGCCGGGTACAACGGCGTCGGCGGCGCCAAGAGCTCTGACGGCGGTGGCCGGCCGGGCGCCGACTGGATCGGCGGCATGGGCGGCAGCGCCGGCAGCGGCGGCAACGCGTTGTGGATCAACAACAGCGGCTTCTTCGGCGGCGAAAAGTACGGCGTCGGCGGTGAAGACGGCAGCGGCAACGGAGGCCACGGGGGTGGCGGTGGCGGTGGCTTCGGCGGAGGCGGAGGCGGCGGTGACGGCGGCCACTCGGGCATCAACGACTACGGCGGCAGCGGCGGGGCGGGTGGCGGCAGTTACGCATACAAGGGCGATTCCCCGCCGAGCGATGCTCCCCAGATCGTCGATCCGCCGGGCCCGGACGGGGTGCTGGTGGTAGTTGTCGACGGGCTCAGCGGGAACGGCGTCACCAGCGCAGCGCGTAGCTGCGCTGTGGGCGGCGTCAAGCTTCTGCGCGGGCCGACCAGGGTGTCGATCGACTATCGCGGTCTGCACTCCGGCAGCCTCTACGCGGCGCGCTGCCAGACCGCGCGCGGCCTTGTCCTCGCCGCCGCCAAGCGGCCGGGCAAACGCGCCTTCGCCGGCCGCGGCTTCCGCTGCCGGGCCAGGGCCGTCGGCCGCAGGGGTCGTGCGAGGCGCTGGGTCTGCGTGCGTCGAAGGGCCGGCTACGCGAAGCTGAAGTTCACCGCGGTGCCGCGCTAAGCGCCGAGCCGGCGTTCGAGCTCGGCGGCGTGGCGCCGCATCCGCTCGAGCTTTGCCTTCATCCGCTCGACCTCGGCTTCCATCTCGAGCACGATCTCCACGCCGCTGAGGTTGAGGCCGGCGGCGGTGAGCCGCTGGATGTGGCGCAGCCGCTCGACGTCGCGCTGCGAGTAGAGGCGCGTGTTCTTGGCCGAGCGCTGCGGCTCGATCAACCCGCGCGCCTCGTACATGCGCAGCGTCTGCGGGTGCATGTGGGCGAGCTCGGCGGCGACCGAGATCATGAACACGCCACGGCTGTCCTCGACCGATATTTCGACCCGTTCGCGCCGCGCCGGGCTCATCGTTCGGCCTTGCGCAGCAGCTCGGCGCGCGGGTCGGCGCCGTTGAACGACTCGGCCAGCCGGTCGGCGGCCTCCCGCTGCTCCTCGGTCAGCTCCTTCGGCAGCTCGATCTCGAGCCGGTAGCGGATGTCGCCGCGGCCCTTGCCGCCCGGCTTCGGCGCGCCCTCGCCGCGCAGGCGCTGGATCGAGCCGTGCCTGGTCCCGGCCGCGACCTTGATCTTCTTCGTCCCCTGTAGCGCCGGCACCTCGATCGTGCCGCCGCGCAGCGCCTCGGCGACCGTGATCGGCACCGTCACCTCGAGGTTGCCGCCGTCGAGCCGCTTGAAGACGGGGGAGGGCAGGACCCGGGCGACGACGTAGAGGTCGCCGGGCGGGCCACCGGTCGGGCTCGGTTCGCCCTTGCCGGCGATCTTGATCCGCGATCCGTTCTTGACCCCGGCGGGGATCTTCGCCCTGAGCGTCTTCCCGGCGGCCCCGGGAACGCGCACCTCGGTTCCCTCGATCGACTGCTTGAAGCTCAGCGGCGCTTCCGTTTCGAGGTCGGCGCCGCGCTGCTGGCGCGGCTGCCGCCGGCCGCCGCCGCCAGTGAACATCGAGAAGATCTCGCCCAGGTCGCCGAGGTCGACGAAGTTGCCGCCGCCGGCCGGCCCGGCCGTGAACGGCCCGTACCCGGCGCCGCCGGCCCCCGCGCCGGCGAACATGCCGCCCGAGTCGTACTCCTTGCGCTTCTCGGGATCGGAGAGCGTGTCGTAGGCGCCCTGGACCTGCTTGAACTTCTCCTCGGCCGCGGCGTCGTCGGGGTTGCGATCGGGGTGGTACTTGCGCACCAGCTTGCGGTGCGCCTTCTTGAGTTCCTCGTCGCTCGCCCCCTTCGAGACGCCCAGCACCTTGTAGAGGTCATCCGCCAAGCGCTCCTCCTACTCCGCCACCACGACGCGCGCCGGCCGCAGCAGCTGCTCGCCGAGCCGGTAGCCCTTCTGCATCGTCTCGACCACGGTTCCGGACGCGACCCCGTCGGCCGCCTGCATCGAGAGCGCCTCGTGCCACTGCGGATCGAACCGCTCCCCGGCCGGATCGACAGCCTCGATCCCATGCTTGGTAAGCGACTCGCGCAGGCTGCGAAAGACCAGCAGCACCCCATGCGCCAACCCGTCCGGCGAGTCCCCCTCCGGATCGAGCCCCGCAGCCTGAATAGCCCTCTCCAGGTCATCGAGCACTGGCAGTACATCCCGCAGCACTTCAGCTTTCCCACGTCCCGAGGCGGCCAGAACCTCGGCGCTCATCCGCTTGCGAAAGTTCTCGAAGTCAGCCTTAGTCCGCTTGGCGAGATCCAGGTACTGATCCCGCTCTTCGAGTAGCGCATCGAGATCGTGCTCCACCTCATCTCCCGCGGGTGGCGGGGGAGGGGGGACCGCCTGCTCCTCCTCGTCCCTTTCCTCGATCACGACTCATCGCCCTCGTCGACCACCTCGGCCTCGACCACTTCCTCCTCGTCATCCGAGCCCGACTCGCCGCCGGCCCCGTCCTCGGAGGCCGCCTGCGCCTGCTCCTGCGCCGCCGCGTAGATCTGCTCCGACACTTTGGTCATCGCCGCGGTAAGCGCCTCGGTCTTCGACTCGATCTCCTCTTTGCTGTCGGAGCCGAGCGCCTCGCGCAGCTCCTTGATCGCCGCCTCGATCTCCTCCTTGTTCGAGGAGTCGACTTTGTCGCCCAGCTCCTCGAGCTGTTTCTCGGACTGGTAGGCGGCGTTCTCGCCGACGTTGCGCGCTTCCGCCAGCTCGCGTTGCCGCTTGTCGTCATCGGCGTGCGATTCGGCGTCGGAGACCATGCTCTGGATCTCCTCGTCGGAGAGCCCGGAGCCGGATTTGATCTCGATCTTCTGCTCTTTCTCCGTGCCGAGGTCCTTGGCGGCGACGTGGATGATGCCGTTGGCGTCGATATCGAAGGTGACCTCGATCTGCGGCAACCCGCGCGGCGCCGGCGGGATCCCGGTCAGCTGGAACTTGCCGAGGCTCTTGTTGCCGCCGGCCATCTCGCGCTCGCCCTGCAGGACGTGGATCTCGACCGAGGGCTGGTTGTCCTCGGCGGTCGAGAAGACCTCCGACTTCTTCGTCGGGATCGTCGTGTTGCGCTCGATCAGCCTCGTCATCACGCCGCCTTTGGTCTCGATCCCGAGGGTCAGCGGGGTGACGTCGAGCAGCAGCACATCCTTGACCTCGCCGCCCAGCACACCGGCCTGGATCGCGGCGCCGACGGCGACGACCTCGTCCGGGTTGACGCCCTGGTGCGGGTCCTTGCCGGTCAGCTCCTTGACCTTGTCGCGCACCGCCGGCATCCGGGACATGCCGCCGACCAGGACGACATGGTCGATCGAGGCGTCGGCGTCGTCGAGCGCCCGTTTGACCGGGCCGACGATACGGTCCAGCAGGTCGCCGGTCAGCTCGTTGAGCTTCGAGCGGCTGAGCTTCATGTCGAGGTGCTTCGGCTGGCCCTCGACCGCGGTGATGAAGGGCAGGTTGATCTGCGTCTCCTGCGCCGAGGAGAGCTCGATCTTCGCCTTCTCCGCCGCCTCGTAGAGGCGCTGCAGCGAGTTCTTGTCAGCGGCCAGGTCGACGCCCTGGTCCTTCTTGAACTCGGCGACCAGCCACTCGACGATCGCTTTGTCCCAGTTGTCGCCGCCGAGGTGGTTGTCGCCGGCGGTCGACTTGACCTCGAAGACCCCGTCGCCGATTTCCAGCACCGAGACGTCGAAGGTGCCGCCGCCGAGGTCGAAGACGAGGATCGTGTGGTCGGCCTCCTCCTTCTCCAGCCCGTAGGCGAGCGAGGCGGCGGTCGGCTCGTTGATGATCCGCTTGACGTCGAGCCCGGCGATCTTGCCGGCGTCCTTGGTCGCCTGGCGCTGATCGTCGTTGAAGTAGGCGGGGACGGTGATCACCGCGCTGTCGACCGTTTCGCCGAGCTTCGCTTCGGCGTCGGTCTTCAGCTTCTGCAGGATCATCGCGCTGATCTCCGGCGGGCTGTACTGCTTGCCGCGCGCATCGACGCGCACGTCGCCGTTCGGGCCCGCCTCGACCTTGTACGGGACGATCGTCTCCTCCTCTTTGACTTCGGCCTCCTTGCGGCCCATGAAGCGCTTGATCGAGAAGATCGTGTTCTCCGGGTTCATCACCGCCTGCCGTTTGGCGACGGTGCCGACGAGGCGGTCGCCGGAGTCGGCGAAGGCGACGACCGAGGGGGTCGTGCGCCCGCCCTCGGAGTTCTCGAGTACGGTCGGCTCGCCGCCCTCCATCACCGCCACGCATGAGTTGGTCGTGCCCAGGTCGATGCCGATCGTCTTGCCCACCAATTACCTCCGAAGTCCAGGGTTTTCGTCTTGACTGGTTTGAGAGCCGCCGTGCGGACTCTAAAAATCTAAGTCGCAGTGTGGCAGATTTGAACTCGATGTCAAATCGATCTGCGTATATTGGTTTTGCGCACCGTGTGGCGGGCACTTGGGGAGGCGCCTCGACCAATCACGGAATGAGGAGAAAATCTTGAGTCACGCTCACGCACCGGCTCGTCGCCTCTGGCTGGCGGCGCTCGCGGCAGCCTTCGCTCTCGCCCTCCTGCCGGCCACGGCGGCCGCGCACGGGCACGGACACGGAGACGATCACGGCCGCGGCCACAACGGCAACCACCACGGCCACGACCACGGCCGAGGCGACCACCACGGCCACGGCCGGGATCGCCACCACGGCCACGGCCACCACGGCAAGCGCCATCTGACCGTGATGACGCAGAACCTCTATCTGGGCTCCAGCCTCGGGCCGGCGCTCGCGGCGCAAACCCCGGAAGAATTCGTCGAAGCCGTCGCGCGGATCTACGCGACGGTGCAGTACACGAACTTCCCGGCGCGCGCCGAAGCTGTCGCCGGCGAGATCGAGGAAAAGCAGCCCGACCTGATCGGCCTGCAGGAGGTGACGAAGTGGACCACCGGCGGCGCCAGCCCGCCCGCCGGCTACGACTTCCTCGCGATCCTGCAGAGCGACCTCGCAGCCCGCGGGCTGCACTACTCGGTTGGCTCGATCTCGGACAACGCCAGCATCGGGCCGGCGCCGCTCGCCCTGGCCGAACAGGGCTGCGTCCAGCCGGGGCCGGAAATCACCTGCTCGGTGCAGCTGCAAGATCGCGACGTGATCCTCGTCAACGACGACACGCCGGGACTGACCTGGAGCAACCCCCAGAGCGGCCAGTACACCGCCCAGCAGACGATCGCCTCGCCGGTCGGCCCGCTCTCGTTCGACCGCGGCTGGGCCAGCATCGACGCGACGCTGAAGCACCTGCCGTTCCGCTTCGTCGACACGCACCTCGAAACCGAGGAATCGCCGCTCGTGCAGCAGGAACAGGCAGCCGAGTTCCTCGCCGGCCCGGGCAACGGCGGGACGATCGTCGCCACCGGCGACTTCAACTCCGCCTCGGACGGCTCGACGACGACCTCCTACGCGCAGCTCACCGCGCCCGGGCAGTTCCGTGACGCCTGGGACGAGGCCCAGCTCGGCCCCGGCGACTCCTGCTGTCAGGAGTCGAATACCCCGCCGCTCGCGCCGGGGGCGCTGAACAACCCGAGCTCGACGCTGCGGACGCGGATCGACCTGATCCTCAGCCGCGGCACCGCCCGCTCGAACGGGCACGAAGCCGAACTGATCGGCGACGCCCCGTTCCAGGCAGAACCCCCGTTCTGGCCCTCCGACCACGCAGGCGTAGTAAGCGTCCTGCACCTAGTAGGCCACTAACCAACCCGGCCGATGGGCCGATTTCCCACCTATAGGGTGGGTTTTCGGCCCGTCGGCCGGCTGTTTTAGCCCTGGCCGGCTACGTGGGCGACGAAGGCGGCGATTTCCTTCGCCTGCGCCTCGTTGACGATGCCGGCCGGCATGCGGCCCGGCGTGGTGCTGCTGTCGACGCCGTTTTCGACCGCGTTGAGCACGCGGCCTTCGGTCGCTTCGATCGTCGCTTCCGCGTTGGGGCCTTCGGGCGGCCCGGCGGGCGCCAGCAGTTCGTCGAGGTTCGGCCCGAAGTTGCCGTTGGCGCCCGCCGCGTAGAGCGTGTGGCAGGTGCCGCAGTCGATGTCGAAGAGGTGCTTGCCTTCCTGCAGGCTCGCCGGGACCGAGGCTTCGGCGACTTCATCGCCGTCGGCGCGGAAGACCAGCCAGGGGATCAGCGCCGCCAGGACGACGACCAGCGCGGCGAAGGAGATGAAGACCTTCTTGCTCATCAGCAGCCGGGCATATTAACCGCGCTCGCGGTGGGCGCGAGCCCAGGGACACATGCGCCGCAGCGCGCACTCGCCGCAGCGCGGCTTCGGGCGGCAGACCTCGCGGCCGTGGCGGATCAGGTTCATGTGCAGCTCATAGGCGTCCTCGGGCGGCGTGATCGCCAGCATCTCGTCGTGGGCGCGCTCGAACGAGGCCTTTTCGGGGAACAGCCCGAGCCGGCCGCCGACCCGGTGGATGTGGACGTCGACCGGGATCTCGGGGATGCCCCAGGTGAAGATCAGCACGCAGGCCGCCGTTTTGCGCCCGACGCCGGGCAGCGAGAGCAGGAACTCCAGCGACTCCTCGCGCGGCGCGTCGCGCGTCCAGCCGAGGTCGGGGCGCTCGCCCAGCCGTTCGAGGATCGCCTGGATCCGCGGCGCCTTCTGCCGCGCCAGGCCGCCCGGCCGGATCGCCTCCTCGAGCTCGTCGACCGGCGCGTCCCGCACCTCCTCCCAGGTCGGATAGCGCTCGCGCAGCCGCGCGAACGAGCGGTCCCTGTTGCGGTCGTTCGTGTGCTGCGACAAGACCGTCTTCACAAGCTCGGCGATCGGCTGCCCGTGGGGCTCGTTGACCGGCTCCCCGTAGATCTCCCGCAGGCGGTCTCTGATCGCCCGCACCCGCCGCTTGTCCGGCCGCTTCCAGCTCAAGGCCGGAGACCCTATTCGCCACCGTTAACTGCCCGATTACAATTGCAAGATGTCTCGTGCCCTAAGTGCGATCGGGTCGCGTCTGCCCCAGGGCTGGAGCGACGCGGGAAGGCAGCTTGCGATCCTCGTCGGGGTCGACGTCGCCTACGAGCTGGTGCGCGGGATCGCCGACGGCCAGCGCTCGGAGGCGATCGCCCACGGCCAGGCGATCATCGACCTCCAGCAGTCGACCCACACGCTGTTCGAACCTTCGCTGCAGGCCTTCTTCATGCCCGCCCACTGGCTGATCGACCTCGCCAACCAGGTCTACCTCAACGCCCAGTTCTCGATCGCCCTCGGCTTCCTCGTCTGGCTCTACCTGTTCCGCAACGAGTCCTACTACTTCGTCCGCAACATGTTCGTCGTCTCGATGGGCCTCGCCCTGGTCGGCTACACGCTCTACCCGACCGCGCCGCCGCGGATGTTCCCCGAACACGGCTACGTCGACACGATCGTCGACTTCTCCAACGTCAACCACGACTCGACCCTGGCGAAGATCTTCATCAACCCCTACGCCGCGGTGCCGAGCATGCACTGCGCCTTCGCGCTGATGATCGGCGGCACCGGCTTCAAAGTCTGCCGCCACTGGATCCCGAAAGCCTTCTGGGCCGCCTGGCCGCTGCTGATCGCCTGGGTCGTGATCGTCACCGCCAACCACTACTGGTTCGACGTCGCGCTCGGCTGGCTGGTCGCCGCTACTGCAGCTCTCACCGCCCAGTGGCTGCTCGCTCGGGCCAGACCCCACGCTTGGTCCTGGCGCAGCAGTTCGCCGCAAGAGGCCGAGGTATAGGGCCCTAATCGACTAGCCTGACGCGAATGGATTCGTCGGCCCCTCCGAGGGCCCCGAGCAGTCGCCGCAACGGCCAGGAGCTGCGCGCCTACGCGCGCGACCGACTGATCGAGTCGCGGTTGACGCCGAACGCGATCTCGGTCGCCGGCCTGGTCGGCAACCTGGTCGCCGCCGCGCTCGTCACCCAGCGGCTCTTCTTCCTCGCCGGCGTCGCCTTCATCCTCGGCTCGGTGATGGACACGCTCGACGGGCGCTACTCGCGCATGTCGGGCAAGGGGACGCTGTTCGGCGCCTTCCTCGACTCGACCCTCGACCGGATCGAGGAGGGGATCGTGCTCGCCGCGGTCGCCGGCTACTTCGCCGCGACCGGCGACGACTTCGCCGCGGCGATGTGCGTGGTCGCCGTGCTCGGCTCGCTGATGGTCTCCTACACGCGCGCCCGCGCCGAGGCGCTCGGGGTCGAGTGCAAGGTCGGGTTGGCGACGCGTCCCGTGCGGGTAGTCATACTCTCGATTGGCTTGGTCTTCGCCAAGGGTGCCGGGATCGCCGATTTCGAGCTCCTGGCCCCGGCGGTCTACGTGATCGCGGCGCTGACCATCGTGACCACGATCCAACGCGTGTGGCATGTCAAGAAACAGCTTTCGAGGGACGCCGCGGAGCCGCCGGGCCTGTAACCCGGCGTGGCCGCAGGTTTGCTTTGCCAGTCAGCCAGATCGAGAGAGGACTTAGAGCTTCATGAGTGAGACCAACGGAGCAAGCAACGGCGCCGCCCGCACGGACGAGAAGGTCCGCGTCGCGATCGTCGGCGTCGGCAACTGCGCCAACTCCTTCATCCAGGGCGTCCAGTACTACAAGGACGCCGACCCGGCCGAGGAAGTGCCGGGCCTGATGCACGTTGACCTGGGCGGCTACCACGTTCGCGACGTCGAGTTCGTCGCCGCCTTCGACATCGACGCCGAGAAGGTCGGCAAAGACCTCTCGGAGGCGATCTGGTCGGGCCAGAACGACACGATCAAGTTCGCCGATGTGCCCCAGCTTGGGGTCAAGGTCGAGCGCGGGATGACCCACGACGGCCTGGGCAAGTACCTGAAAGAGAAGATCACCAAAGCGCCGGGCGAAACCGCGGACGTCGTCGGCATCCTCGAAGAGACCAAGGCGGATGTGCTCGTCTGCTACCTGCCGGTCGGCTCCGAGGACGCGACCAAGTGGTACGTCGAGCAGGCGCTGAAGGCGGGCGTCGGCTTCGTCAACTGCCTGCCGGTCTTCATCGCCCGCGAGAACTACTGGGACAAGCGCTTCGAAGAGGCCGGCCTGCCGATCATCGGCGACGACATCAAGTCCCAGGTCGGGGCGACGATCGTCCATCGCCAGCTGGCGCGGCTGTTCCACGACCGCGGCGTCCGCATGGAGCGCACCTCGCAGCTCAACGTCGGCGGCAACATGGACTTCTACAACATGCTCGAGCGCGAGCGGCTCGACTCGAAGAAGATCTCGAAGACCAACGCGGTCACCTCGATCATGGGCCACGAGCTGCCCGCCGAGGACGTCCACGTCGGCCCCTCCGACTACGTCGCCTGGCTTACCGACCGCAAGTGGGCGCACATCCGGCTCGAGGGCAAAGCCTTCGGCGACGTGCCGCTCAACGTCGAGCTGAAGCTCGAGGTCTGGGACTCGCCCAACTCGGCCGGCGTCGTGATCGACGCGGTGCGGATCCTCAAGCTGGCGCTCAACAACGGGATCGCCGGGCAGCTTGACGGGCCCTCCAGCTACCTGATGAAGTCGCCGCACAGCCAGCGCCCCGACGACGAGGCGCGCGAGCGCACCGAGGAGTTCATCGCCAAGTACGCGCGCGGCAAGGCGCCGGCGCCGGACGGGGCAAAGGCCTCCGCCGCCTGAGCGGCCCCGTGTCGTGCCGGGCTCCAAGCCGCTCTCGATAGCCCAGGTCACGCCCCACCGCCGGGGCACGGCCAACCCGGTGACGGAGTTCGCCGGGCGCGTCTCCGACGAGCTGGAGCGGCGCGGGCACGAGGTGCTGCGGCTGTACGCGGGCGACGCGACCAAGCGGCGGCTGGCGGCCGAGCCGCCCGACGTCGTCCACGTACACGAGCCGTTCGCGCCGAGCGCCTCCTCGGCGGCGCTGCGCCACTCGCACTCGCTCAACGTCGGCACCTTCCACCGGCCGCAGGAGCGGCTCTTCTCGACCCAGGTGGCGCGGCCACTGGTCGAGATCTTCTTCGGCCGGCTCGACGCGCGCACGGTGGCCAGCCCGGCGACCGGCGAGCTGCTCGAGCGCTACTTCCCCGGCTCCTACGAGCTGGTCGAGCCGGCCGGGGAGGGGCGCGACTGGGGCGCCGTCGCCGACGAGCTGGAAGCGATCTACCGCCGTCTGCTGGCGCGCCGCCACGCGCCGGACGGCGACCCCGAGGTGCGGGCGCGGATCGCCGGACGGCCGCTGATCGAGGTCGACCTGCACATGCACACCGACCACTCGCCCGACTGCGCGACGCCGGTCGAGGTGCTGCTGGAGACGGCGCGCGACCGCGGCCTCGGAGCGATCGCGATCACCGACCACAACGAGGTCTCCGGGGCGCTGGAGGCGCGGCGGATCGCCGAGCGGATGGGCGACCTGAAGGTGATCGTCGCCGAGGAGGTGAAGACCGCCGAGCAGGGCGAGGTGATCGGCCTCTTCCTGGAGGAGAAGATCGCCAAGGGGATGACGATGGCGGAGACGATCGCCGCGATCCGCGCGCAGGGCGGCCTGGTCTACGTGCCGCACCCGTTCGACCGCTTCCACTCGGTGCCCGACTACGAGCACCTGCTCGACATGGTCGAGGAGATCGACATCCTCGAGGTCTTCAACCCGCGGGTCGCTCTGACCTCGTTCAACGAGGAGGCCGAGCGCTTCGCGCGCAAGTACCGGATCGTCCCCGGGGCGGGCTCGGACAGCCATGTCGCGCAGGGCCTGGGCAGCGTGCGGCAGCGGATCCACGACTTCGACGGCCCGGCCGAGTTCCTCGAGGCGATGCGCAACGCCGACATCACCCGCAAGCACAAGAACCTCGTCTACGTGCAGGCGCTGAAGCTGCTGCAGACGACCGGGCGGCCGAAGGCGGCGAAGCGCAGCGTGCCCGACGCGAAGCCGGTGCGCGGCGGCCGGCCGCGCAAGAGTCGACGCTCGGCGGGGGGCCGGGCCGGCAAGGGTTGATGCAGGAGGCGCGGGCAAGAGGAAGCGCGGGCGAGCCGTCAAAGAGATCGGCCAGCGTGCCCGCGACCGACGATGAGATCAGAGAGAAGTACCTCGAACGCGCGATCCGCGAGCTCAACCAGCTGACCCACGAGCTGCAGGAGTGCCCGCATTGCCCGCGCGGCAAGCTGATGCCGGTGCTCGGCTCCGGCCACCCGCAGGCGGACGTCTTCATGATCAAGCACGCGCCGGGGGTCGCCGAGATCGAAGAGGGCGTCGCCTTCTACGGGCGGGCCGGCAACGCGCTGATGAAAAGCTTCAAGCGGCTGGGGATCGACCCGCTGGTCGTCTACGGCTCGCTCTGCGTCAAGTGCCCGATCGCCGAGCCCGACCTGGCGGCCGAGGAGTGCCTGCGCCGCCTGGTCACCGAGCTGGCGGTCGTGCAGCCGAAGATCCTCGTCGTGATGGGCGAGCCGGCGCTGCGCGTGCTCAACGGGCTGCGGGTGCCGCTGGCGCGCGAGGTCGAGCCCCGCGAGGGCGAGATCCAGGCCTTCACCCCGACGATCGACGCCCTCTACACCCCCGACATCGACGAATCGCTCGACGAAGAGGGCGCCAAGCAGCGCTTCTGGCGCTCCTTCAAGGTCTTGGGCGACTGGTACGAGGACCTGCCGCCGTACTAGGGCGCGGCGGCTGCGGCCACCGCGGTCATCGGCTCGACCTTGGCGCTGGCGAGGCCGCGGACTACGAGGGTGTCGAGGGCGGTGTAGGCGGCTAGCTGTTTCTGGGTTTTGTCGGCGTCGGGGGCGGCAACTCCCACGGTGCCCTCGGGCTCGGCCAGGCGGTCGAAGTGGTTGCGGTAGCCGGCGTGCAGGTCGCGGTAGAAGGACTCCTCCTTGGCGAGGCGCTCGGCGGCGTCGGGGCCGACGGCGGTGCGGACGTAGCCGAAGACCGGCGGGCACTCGCGGCCCGCATCCTTGGCGCCGGCTTCGACCTGGTTGCGGGCGCGGGCGGCGAACTCAGGCGTCATCCAGTTGAAGAAGGCGCCGTCGAACTCGGCCCCGGCGAGCGCGCACATCTTCGGGCCCATCGCGGCGAGGACGAGGCGCACGCCGGGCAGCGCCTCGCGCAGCTCGGGCAGCGCCTCGCGCATCCGCGTCAGCGGCTTCTTCGAGAAGCCGGCGCCGACCCCGAGCCAGAGCGTCGAGCGCTCGAGGCCGAGGCGCTCGATGTCGGCGGCGATCTCGGCCGGCGACTGGCGGTCGAGCGCGATCACGGCGACCCCGAGGTCGAGCTCGGGGGCCGCGGCGGCGAACTCGGCCAGCGTCTCCAGGCCCTTCGCGCCGGGGTGGTCGTTGGACCAGACCGAGTCGTAGCCGAGCTCGGCGCAGCGCGCCGCGAGTGGCCTCGCGACCTCCGGGTCGAGCCCCGCGGCGACCCCGAATCCCCTCATAAAACGCCGCCTCCTTCGCTGCCGCGTCCGGGGGCGGCTTTGTCGAAGAGGGCGACGCACTCGATGTGCGGCGTCTGGGGGAACATGTCGACCGGCTTCACGCGGCGCAGGGTATAGCCCGCCTCGACCAGCTGCGCCGCGTTCGGCGCCAGCGTCGTCGGGTTGCAGGAGACGTAGACGATCCGCTGCGCCTCGCACTCGAGCACGCGGCGGACGATCTTCTGCGAGAGGCCGGCGCGCGGCGGGTCGAGCAGGACGACGTCGGGCTTGCCCGCCTGCTCCAGCAGCGGACGCACGCCGGTGCGCGCGCTGCCGGCGACGAAGCGCGCGTTCTCGATCCCGTTGAGCTTCGCGTTCTGCTCGGCGTCGGTGATCGCCTCGGGGACGATCTCCAGCCCCCAGACCTCGCCCGCCCGCGCCGCCATCGTCAGGCCGATCGTGCCGATCCCGCAGTAGAGGTCGAACAGCCGCTCGCCGCCGCTCAGCCCCGCGTACTCGGCGGCGACCGCGTAGAGGCGCTCGGCCATCTCGGTGTTGGTCTGGAAGAAGGCGTTGTGCGACATCTCGAAATCGAGCCCGCAGAGCCGCTCGCGCAGCCGCTCCTCGCCGAGCGCGCCTGTCGGCCCGTCGCTGCCGCCCGAGCCGTCGTCGACCACCGTGTGCAGGTCGACCGGCGGCTTGGGGATGCGCTTCGGTGTGGTGACGAGGCGGGTCTGGATCTGCTCGGTGCGGCGCCCTTCGCGCACCGCGAGGTTGCAGAGCGTGCCGGTGCCGGCGCGGCGGTCGTAGGGGGCGACGCCCTGCTCGCGCGCCCATTCGCGCACCGCGTTGCGGGCGGCGTTGCCGCGCTCGGAGGCGAGCAGGCAGTCCTCGACCCCGATCACGAGGTCCCAACGGCCGCTGGCGTGGAAGCCGAGCAGCGTCCCGTCCTCGCCCGGGCCGAAGGAGTATTCGAGCTTGTTGCGGTAGCGCCACTGTTCCAGCGCCGGCTCGATCTCCTCCAGCTCGAAGCCGTCGAGCTCGCCGATCCGCCGCAGCGCCTCGTCGACCTGGCTGCGCTTCTCGACCAGCTGCCGCTCGTAGTCGAGCCCCTGCCAGGGCGCCCCCGGGCAGGGCTGGCCTTCGTGCTCGCAGCGGTTGGCGATGCGGTCGGCGCCCGGGCGCAGCAGCTCGACCGCGCGCGCCTCGGCGAAGCGCTTCTTCGGCTTGGTGATCTCGACGCGGACGCGATCGCCCGGCAGGCCGCCGGCGACGAAGACGACGTAGCCGTCGACGCGGGCGACGCCCCGCCCGCCGAAGGCGAGCGAGTCGATCTCCGCCTCGAGCTGCGCGCCTTTGCGCGGTCGGGTCGCCGTCTGCGCCACTGATGCCTAGCGGAGTTTTTTGCGCGCGCGCCGCGCCGCCTGCGTCGCCTGTTTGCGCACCGGCGCGGTACGGCCGCCGACCTCTTTGCGCGCCTGTTTGACCAGCCGTTCGAGCTCTTTCAGCAGCCCGTCGGTCTGCCGCTTGCCGCGTTTGAGCAGGTCGGAGACCATCTTCTCGGCGTCGCCGCGGGTCATCCGGCCGCGCTTGACCGCGTCGTCGACGACCTCCTGCAGGCGGTCGCGGCTCAGCGTGACGCTCTCTTCGAGGCTCTCGCGGAACTGCTCGACGCTCTTGTCGAGGCCGGTCGCGCCGGACGCCGCCGATTTTTTCGCCGCTTTCGGTTTGGCTTTGCCTTTCGCTTTCGCTTTGCCTTTGGGTTTGGCTTTCGATTTGGCTTTCGATTTCGGCGCCGATTTGCGGGTCGGCGCTTTTTTGGCTTTCGTTTTTTTCGCTTTGCCGGAAGACTGTTTTTTCGCTGCCATCCTCTGGTGCCTCCTGTCTCGCTTATGGACTGGTGCAAGAACTCTGGGTGACTATTTCACTACCGTCAGCCGTCGAGCGCAAAACGCGCTTCGACGGGGGCGTGGTCGGAGAGTCGCAGAGCGAGCCCGTCCTCGCGCAGCTCGCGCCGCTCGGGCGGCCAGGCATGCGGCGGTTCGATCGTCTCCAGCCCGCGGGCGAGCACGTGGTCGATCGCGTCGGGGGCGGTCGGGGCGGCGAGGCCGAAGCGCTCGCGCAGCTGCTCGAAGACGGCCGGGGTTTCGGTGGGGCGCAGGTTGAGGTCGCCGCCGAAGACCAGCGGCGCCCCGCCGGCCCACTCGGTCGCCGCCTCCGCCGCCCGCAGCACATCCGCGCTCGCCATCGGCGGCCGGTCGTTGGTCGCGTGCAGGTTGGCGACGCAGAGCTGGGCTGCCGGGCGGCGGGCTGGGTCGTCCCCGGCGATCCGCGTGAAGGCCATCGCCCGCCGCTCGGGCCGACCCTCGTGGATCGTCAGCTCACGGCGCTCGATCCGGGCCTCCTGGCTGTTCCGGTGCGCCTTTCCTACGCCATGGGTGGGAAAGGCGCACCGGAACGAGTTTCGGATCAGGGTGAGGTTCGAGCCGCCCTCGCCGGCGCCGAGCAGATCCGGGTTCTGCGCGGCGAAGTAGGCGCGCACCGCGCCGAGCGAGTTGCGCGAGGTGAGCGCGCCGTGCGGCTCGGCGTCGCAGGCCGCAGCTAGCGCCTGCCACCAGCGCGGCGGGCACTCCTGCAGTAGGGCGACGTCCCACTCGACGCTCGCCAGCAGCGCCGCGAACTCGTCGAGCAGCTCGCGGTTCGCCTGGACATGGGTCGCGTTGCGCTCGCTCGTCCCCAGCAGCCGCGAGCGCCAGGTGAAGAGCGCCGGGTCGGGCGGGAAGTCGCGGCCGTGGAAGAGGTTCCAGGAGAGGACGGTCAGCTGCACGCCCGTAGTATCCGTCGCTTGACGAAGCGCGACTTCCTCACCGGCGAAGAGCTCGGCGCGTTCGAGCTCTCGAAGCTGCTCGACCTGGCGGCCGAGCTGAAATCCGAGCGGGGGACCTCCGAGAAGCCGCTGGCCGGGCGCAGCATCGGGCTCGTCTTCGTCAAGCCCTCGACCCGGACGCGGATCTCATTCGAGGTCGGGGTGGCCGAGCTGGGGGCGACGCCGATCGTCCTGCGCGGCGACGAACTGCAGCTCTCGCGCGGCGAGTCGCCCGGCGACACCGGCCGGGTGCTCTCGCGCTTCCTCGACGCGATCGCGATCCGCTCGGGCTCGCACGAGGAGGTCGCCGAGCTTGCGGCAGCCGCCGAGGTGCCGGTCGTCAACGCGCTGACGCCGCTGCACCACCCGTGCCAGGCGCTGGCCGACCTGCAGACGCTGCGCGAGCGGCGCGGCGACCTGCACGGGCTGCGGCTCGCCTATGTCGGCGACGGCAACAACGTCGCCCGCTCGCTGGCAATCGCCTGTGAGCTCGCCGGGGTCGAGCTGACCGTCGCCGCGCCGGACGGCTACCAGCTGGAGGAGGGCCACGGGGTCAGGCTGACCGACGACCCGCGCGACGCCGCCTCCGGCGCCGACGCGATCTACACCGACGTCTGGGTCAGCATGGGCGACGAGGCGGAGGCCGAGCGCCGCCGCGCCGACCTGACGCCCTACCGGGTCGACGCCGACCTGCTCGGCGCCGCGGCCGACGACGCGATCGTCCTGCACTGCCTGCCCGCCCACCCGGGCGAGGAGATCTCCGCCGACGTCCTCTACGGGCCGCAGTCCGCCGTCTGGGACCAGGCGGAGAACCGCCTGCACGCGCAGAAGGCGCTGCTGCTGACGCTGCTCGCGGAGTAGTCGTGTACCCGGAACTCGATCTCGGCCCGCTGACGCTGCAGACGTTCGGGATCGCCTTCGCGCTCGCCTTCCTCGCCGCGGGCGCGCTGGTCGGCAAGCGGCTGAAGGAGCTCGGCAAGCCGGTCGACTGGGCGTATGAGATCGGCTTCTCGGCGCTGATCGGCGGCGTCGTCGGCTCGCGCGTCTACTTCGTGGTCCAGAACTACGACAGCGTCAAGGAAGACCTGCTCGGCAGCCTCTTCGGCGGCTCGGGGCTGGTCTGGTACGGCGGCGCGATCGGCGGCGCCCTCGCGGTGCTCGCCTGGGCCTGGTACCGCGACTTCCTCAAGCTGGCGCTGCTCGACCTGGTGGCGCCGGCGCTGGCGCTCGGCTACGCGATCGGGCGGATCGGCTGTCAGCTCTCCGGCGACGGCGACTACGGCAAGGCCTGGAACGGGCCGTGGGCGATGTCCTACCCGGACGGGACCGTGCCGACCGACAGCACCGTCCACCCGACGCCGATCTACGAGACGCTGGCGATGGGCCTCGGCGCCTGGATCCTCTGGCAGTTGCGCGACCGCTTCCGCACCGGCGTCCTCTTCGCGATCTACCTCGTCTACGCGGGGGCCGAGCGCTTCCTGGTCGAGTTCATCCGGCGCAACGATCACATCTTCCTCGGGCTGACCAGCGCCCAGCTGGAGAGCCTTGCAATGATGTTCGTCGGCCTGGGCTGGCTGTATGCGGTGCGGCAGCGACACGGAACCCTGTCTCGCTCCGCCGCTGGTAACGTTGCACAAAATCTTTCGAGCTAACTAGGAGGGCGAGCGAAGTGGAAGCAGTGGAGACCGGCGGCGGAGGTGTCGCGGGCGCCGTCACGGTCGGCGAGCTGCTCGAGCGGGCGACGGCGACGATCGCCGCGGCCGAATGCGAGGAGCCGCGCGGCGACGCGGAGGCGCTGGTCGCCGACGCGCTCGGGATCGGCGTCGAGGAGCTCTCGCCCGACGGCGCGGGGGAGGCCTCGCCGGAGGTCGCCGCCGCGGTCGAGGCGGCGGCGGCGCGGCGCGCCGAGCACGAACCGCTCGCCTACGTGCTCGGCCGGGCGCCCTTCCGCAAGCTCGAAGTTCGCGTCGACCCGCGCGTGCTCTGGCCGCGCCGCGAGACCGAGCTGCTGGTCGAGGTCGGGACCGAACTGCCCGAGGGGGCGCGTGTACACGAGGTCGGCACCGGTTCCGGGGCGATCTCCCTGGCGCTGATGTCGGAGCGGCCGGACCTGCGGATCACCGCGTCGGACCTCTCGCCGGAAGCGGCGGAAGCGGCGCGCGAGAACGCCGCGCGGCTCGGGCTGGAGCTCGAGGTGACCGTCGCCGAGGGCCTGCCCGACGGACTGGAGGGCGTCGACATGGTGATCGCCAACCTCCCCTACGTGACCGACGAGACGATCTTCGACCGCTCGCCGGAGATCCGGCGCGAGCCGCGGATCGCCGTCACCGGCGCTTGCGGGGCGGACGGGCTCGGCGTGATCCGCGGCCTGATCGAGGAAACGCCGAGCGGCTGGAAGCTGGCGATGGAGCACGACACGCACCACGGCCCGGTGATGCGCGAGATGCTGCGCGATGCGACTACGATGCGCGACTACATGGGAGATGAGCGGGTAACCGTCGGCGTCGCGCCGTGAGCGCCGAGGAGCGCCTCGCAAAGCTGGAGCGGCTGCGGTCCGAAGGGATCGACCCCTACCCGTTCTCCTTCCCCGACCGCAACGCGATCTCCGAGATCCTCGCGGTACACGACCCGGCGGCGCTGGGCGAGGGCGAGCACGGCGAGTTCGGCTACCGGATCGCCGGCCGGGTGACCGGCCAGCGCGGGCACGGCAAGACGGCGTTCTTCGATGTGCGCGACCTGACCGGCTCGATCCAGGCCTACGCGCGGATCGACGGGCTGGGCGAGGAGGCCTTCGGGCGGATCGAAGACCTCGACATCGGCGATCTGGTCGGGGTCGAGGGCGACCTCTACGTGACGAAACGGGGGCAGCTGGCGCTGCAGGCGCGCGAGTGCGTGCTGCTGGCGAAGGCGCTGCGCGACCCGCCCGACCTCTTCCACGGCATCTCCGACCCCGAGGTGCGCTACCGCCAGCGCGAGCTCGACCTGATGGCGAACGAGGAGTCGCGGCGGGTCTTCGCGATGCGGGCGAAGGTCGTCGCGGCGATCCGCGAGTACCTCAACGAGCGCGCTTACGTCGAGCTGGAAACGCCGATCCTGCAGCGGATGACCGGCGGCGCCGCGGCGCGTCCCTTCAAGACGCACCACAACGCGCTCGACCGCCACCTCTACCTGCGGATCGCGACCGAGCTGTATCTGAAGCGGGCGATCGTCGGCGGTTTCGAGAACGTCTACGAGCTCGGCAAGTTCTTCCGCAACGAGGGCATGTCGCCGCAGCACAACCCGGAGTTCACGATGCTCGAGTGGTTCGTCAGCGGGGTCGATTACCAGGGCGTGATGGACGTCGCCGAGGGGATCGTCGGCCATGTCGCCGAAAGCGTGCTGGGGACGACGAAGGTCGAGCGCGACGGCGAGGTCATCGACCTGAAGCCGCCCTGGCCGCGGCTGCGCCTGCAGGACCTGCTGAAGGAAGAGACCGGGGTCGACATCACCAAGGCGAGCCGCGACGAGCTGGCCGAGATCGCCGGCGAGGACGCCGAGCCCGACGACGACTGGGCGGCGCTGGTCGACACGCTGCAGGGCAAGCTGGTCGAGCCGAAGCTGATCCAGCCGACCTTCATCGTCGACCTGCCGCTGGCGATCTGGCCGCTGGTCAAGCCGGTGCCCGAGCACCCCGAACTGCTGGCGGCGGCCTTCGACGGGATCGTCGCCGGGATGGAGATCACCGGCGGCGGCACCGACGTCAACGACCCGATCGAACAGCGCCGCCACTTCGTCGAACAGCGCGAACGCCAGGAGTCGGGGGCGGAGGAGACGCCGCACGAGCACGACGAGGAGTTCGTGCGGGCGCTCGAATACGGGATGCTGACGGCGAGCGGCTCCGGCCTCGGCGTCGACCGCCTGATGATGATCCTCAGCGGCGCCAAGACCCTGCGCGACGTGATCCTCTTCCCCTCGATGCGGGAGGCGTCGGACTAGGGGGGCCGACGGGCCGAAAACCCACCTATATGGTGGGAAATCGTCCCGTCGGCGGTCAGTTCTCGATCTGGACGAGGCGTTCGGGCTCGTGTTCGACCTGCAGGGTCGTGTGGTGGATGTCGAACCGGCGCTCGATCAACTCCGCCAGCTCGAGCCGGGCGCGGTGGCAGTCGGCGTCGGCCTCGACGGTGACATGGGCGGAGAGGGCGGGGAACTCGGAGGTGACCTCCCAGACATGCAGGTCATGGACCTCGACTACGCCGGGCTGTTCGGCCATGCAGCGGCCGATCTCCTGCGGGTCCATCTCCTTCGGCGCCGCCTCGAGGAAGATGCGGCCGGAGTCGCGGAGCAGGCCGATGGCGGAGCGCAGCATCAGGCCGGCGACCAGCAGCGAGGCGATTGCGTCGGCCTGGTCGAAGCCGGTCAGCAGGATGACCGCCGCGGCGATCGCCGTGCCGACGAAGGCGAAGAGGTCGGTGAGGATGTGCTGGAAGCTGCCCTCGACGTTGAGGCTCTGACGGTTGGCCTTGGCGAGGGTGGCGGTGGCGGCGAGGTTGACGACGATGCCGGCCAGGGCGACGACGAGGATCAGCGTCGCCTCGACTTCGGGCGGCGAGACGAGCCGGCGCACCGCCTCGATAGCGATGATCGCGGCGAGCACCAGCAGGGTGATGCCGTTGGCCTGGGCGGAGAGGATCTCGGCCCGTTTGAGGCCGAAGGTCATCTGCCCCTCGGCGGGGCGCTGGGCAAGGTTGATGGCGACCAGCGAGAAGCCGATCGCGGCGGCGTCGGTGAGCATGTGGGCGGCGTCGGAGAGCAGCGCCAGCGAGTTGGCGATGATCCCGGTGACGACCTCGGCCGCCATGAAGGCGAGGATCAGCGCGAGGGCGACCGCCAGCTTGCCGCGGTCGGCGTCGGCGCTGGCGCCGTGGCTGTGGCCGGCGTGGGAGTGACCGTGCGAGTGGCTCATCGCCGGACCATCGTTAGCAGTTGAGGACGATCTCAGAAGGCCGCGTGCAGCATGCCGCCGTCGATCGGGATCACGGCGCCGGTGATGTAGGCGGCGCGCTCGGAGCAGAGGAAGGCGACGAGGTCGCCGTACTCCTCGGGCCGGCCGAGGCGGCCGGCGGGCACGTCGCGCTCGGCGGCGGCCTCGGCGGCCTCGGGCGAGCCGGCCATGCTGGCGAGTCGCTCGGTGGCGAAGCGGCCGGTGGCGACGGTGTTGACGGTGACCCCGTCGGCGGCGACCTCGCGCGAGAGCGTCTTCAGGAAGCCGACCGCGGCCATGCGGTGGGAGTTGGAGAGGTTGAGGCCGGGGATCGGCTCGCGGGTCGAGCTGGAGCCGACGTTGACGACCCGCCCCCAGCCGCGCCCCTGCATCCCGGGGACGACGGCTTTAGCGAGCACGCGCGGGGCGAGGACGAGCGAGCGGTAGGCCTGCTCCCATTCGGCGAGGTCGTTGCTCAGCGAGCGGCCGAGCGGCGGCCCGCCGGTGTTGGCGACGAGGATCTCGATCGAGCCGAGGGCGGTCTCGACCTCCGCCGGCAGCTGCTCGAGCCGCTCGAGGTCGGCGGTGTCGGCGACGAACGGCGAGGCCTCACCGTCGATCGTCCCGGCCGCCTCCCCGGCGCGCTCCAGCGAGCGGCTGACGACAGCGACCCGCGCCCCTTCGCGCGCAAGCGCCTCCGCGACCCCCAGCCCGATCCCCGAGCTGGAGCCCATGACCAGGGCGACGCGCCCTTTCAGCCCGAGGTCCACGCCCGCCCGCAATGCTCCAACAGCTTCACGCCGATAAAGTACACGCGCAGGGCGCCCGTAGCTCAGTGGTCAACGGACCCTTCACGGGGTCCAAAGAGCGCCGGTCTTTCAAGCCGGAGGTCGCGAGTTCGATTCTCGTCGGGCGCATTTCCTTCCTATTCCGCTCTGTGCCGTCAATCGGCTCTGGCAAGCGGAACGCTCCGAAGCGCAGTTCCGAGCCCGGTCCGGCGTGCTCCGCGCGGTTCCGAGGGCTGCCAGCGTATGAGTGCTACATCTCTGCTACATCGCTGGGGCTATGGCACAGCGCCATGAGCCGATTCGCCCCTGCTTTCCGCGTCAGGTGTGCTTGCCCCCGCCCGGGTCGATGATGGACTGTGCCCGTTTGTCGACGACATGGGTCGGGCCGCCGCTGCGCCGCCGGATCGGCCTTTGTCGTGCGCCAGGGCTTGCCACGCCGCTTTGCGCCTTGGATTTCGGTTTCTCGCATCAGCCGCTGCACTCGGCTCTTGCCGACCTCCTCTCCTTCGCGCTTCAGGGCGACCGACATGCGCCGGTAGCCGTAGGCGCAGTAGTTGCGCTCGTGGACCTCGCGGATGCGGGCGAGCAGCCGCTCGTCCTCGATCGCCCTGGCAGATCGCCTGCCCTTGGCGCGCTCGTAGTAGGCGGAGGCCGACACCTCCAGGGTGCTGCAGATCGGCTCGACCCCGAAGCGCTCGCGGTGCTCCTCGATGAAGGAGCTCACTTCGTTCGGCGTGGGTCGAGCTCTTCAACCGCAAACGCTGGAAGACCCGGGTCGAGCTCGCCAACGCGATCCACGACTACATTGAGCTCTTCCACAACACCCGGCGCCGTCACTCGGCGCTCGGGATGCTCAGCCCCGCCGAATACGAGGATCTACACAACACGACCCAACAGGCCGCCTGACTCCAGAACCGCGACTCCGTCAAAACAGGGGTAGATCAGTCGGACCGATTTCAGGGGGGCATGCCAGGCTCGTTTGGTGGCCGGTATCAGATTTATCTGATACCGTAACTTCATGACTCGTTTGAGCGCGACCGAGGTGGCTCGGGAATTCTCCGCCGTCGTCAACCGGATCGGGGCCGGCGAGGAGATCGAGGTCGTGCGCAACGGCGTGCCGGTCGCTCAGATGAGACCTCCTAGCAGGGGACACCTGGTCTCGGCCGCTAGGTGGCGAGAGCTGATGGATTCCGCGCCTGCACCTGATGAGGACTTCGCGCGTGACGTCGAAGCCGGGCGAGAAGCCATTGGCCCGCCGAGCGGTGCATGGCCGTCCTGATCGATACCACGGTCCTGGTTGACGCCGAGCGACGAGGGCAAGCGCTCGATGATGTGGTCGGTGACCAAGAGCGCGGGATCAGCGCCATCACTGCCAGCGAGCTCCTGCACGGAGTGCATCGAGCCGAGGAGGGGGCGGTCCGCGCGCGCCGCTCGGCGTTCGTCGAGCACGTGATCTCCGCGATGGAGCCGCTGCCGATCACGACGGCGGTCGCCCGAGCGCACGCGGCGGTGTGGGCGCAGCTCGAGAAGGACGGCAACATGATCGGAGCCCACGATCTCTGGATCGCCGCCACGGCTCTGAGTCACGGCATGGAGGTCGCGACCGCGAACGCCAAGGACTTCGAACGAGTGCCGGGCCTCACAGTCGTCGTGCCCGGCTGAGAAGCGACTGCTACATCCCGCTGACCCGAGTGGCGGGATTCGGCTTTGCCAAGCCCTCATCGCCGCCCGCAGGCCGCAGCCTTTCAAGCCGGAGGTCGCGAGTTCGATTCTCGTCGGGCGCATTGGGGGAGCCAGCAGTGGAGTTGGGGACGCTTGAGCGCGTTGCGCCGTCCAGCCTCTGGAACTGGCTCGACATGCCATCCCCGATCAAGGGCGCCAGCTTCAATGTGAGCTTCGCGCGTGGAGGTCGCCTGCGCGACGAGCTCTACATCGACGCTGAATTACGCGATGCAGCGCAGGGCTCTTCGCCCGCTCTTGTAGCCTAGGTGCGATGACTGAGCCGGCTCGTCACATAGATGTGGCCCTTGAGCCCGCCTACGCACGTAAGCTCGCCGACTTAGCGGAGCGCACCCATGTGGAGGAGGGGCAGCTCGCGGTTTCCCTGCTCGCGGGCGCGCTCGACGAGGCCGACCCGGATGGCGCGCGTCTCACCGAGATCCTCGATGGAATCCCCGGTGCTTGGGAGCGGGCACAGGTCTCGATCGAACAGGCGAGGCGTGGCGAGACCGTGCCGCTGTCTGAGCTTTAGGCCGTGGCGGGCATCGAAGTCACGCGCGAGGCGCGCGACGAGCTGCGAGCGTTGATCGACACCCACAGCCTCCCTGGCGACACGCGCACGCGGGTGTCGCGGTCTCTGCTCACCTTGCAC
>DATFMX010000022.1:0-10651 GCA_035266685.1 Solirubrobacterales bacterium | reverse complement strand
TCGCTCCGCCTCCTCCTACGTCGTCGGCTCCGCGACGGGGGCGGTGGCCGACCGGAAGCGGAGAGCCGACCCTCAGCGTGCTCAGCGTGAATGACGCTGACCGTGGTCTTGGTGCTCAAACTGAGTGTCGCTCAACACCCGTCCAGCGCGCGGGCGAACGAGGCGAAGTCCTGCGGCAGCACGAGCAGGTCGCGCCCCGCGCCCCGCCGTCCGGGCAGCCGCTCGGCGGCGCCCTCGGCGAGGTCGGCGGCCGAGGAGCCGGTGCAGACGACGACGTCGCGGTCGATCCGCCCTTCGTCCCAGAGGACCTTTACCGCCGTCTGCCAGCGCTCGGTCGCGGTGACCTCGTCGAGCAGGATCAGCCGGCGCGGCGCGGCGCCGCCCGCCAGCTCGAGCGCCCGGTGGACGGACTCGACCAGCGCCGAGGCCGGCTGGTCCTCCAGCAGGTCGAGCGAGAGGTAGACGACCGCCCGCGGGCTCACGCCCGCCGCCAAGGCGCGGTGAACGAGCAGCTTCAGATCCGTCGACTTGCCGGCCTGGCGCGGGCCGCGCAGCACGTGGATCGCGGGCACGCCGAGGTCGATCTCGTCGACCTCGGGCGTTGCGAGCCGAACGGGGCTGCCGCGCAGGCGGCGCAGGTGAAGGTCGTCCGTCTCCCACGCCTCGGCGCGCCACCAAGGATTGGAGCGGGATATCTGCACATCGCTGAGCATTGAGGGGCAGACACTAGCATTTGACTACATATATACGCGGTATATTCGTGCATCGCAGGCCAGCGGTCAGTCGGGCCGGCCGCGCGGGCGGCCCTCGGCGTCAGCGCCCCTTGGCTTCTTCGCGCAGGAAGCCGAGGCGGCGGGAGACCTGGTAGTGGATCTGGTCGACGACCGGGCCGTGCCAGCCCTGCTCCTTGGAGCGCTCGACGATCGCGCCGAGCAGGTCGTCGAGGTCGTACAGGTGGCGGACGGAGAGGCGGAAGGCGCGCTCCGGGGTCATCATCATGCCGACCGCGCACTTGCCGGTGGCGACGATCGCCGAGCAGCGTTCGGCCATCTCCATCAGCGGCGCCTTTTCGCCCTCGCGGTAGACGTCCTCGGAGTGGATGTCGCAGAAGAGGCCCGGCAGCGGCCCGGATTCGCCGTGCATCAGCGCCACCCTGGCGATGAAGCGCTCGTCGCGGTCGCCGAGCGCCCAGGCGCAGAAGGCGACCGAGAAGAAGGACTCGACGAAGTCGTCGTCCTCGACCTCGAACAGCACTTCGCGGCCCCGCACCAGGCCTTCGACCGCCGAGACCTCGGCGTCGGGCGCGATCCCGATCGCCTGCTGGAAGCTCTCCTGGTGCAGGCGTTCGGTGGCGGCCCCCTCGCCCCAGCGGTCGAAGCGCGGCGCGACCAGGCAGTTGTGGCCGGCGACCTCCTCGGCCACCGAGACGCCGACCGGCAGTCCCAGCGCGCGCACCGCGTTGGAGCAGACGCACTCGTTGACCGCCATTTCGGGACGCAGGCCGGATTCCGGGGTCACCACGTGGGTGCTCGGGACGCCGGGCTCCGGCCAGGCCCAGCGGCCGGACTCCGGGTCGCGCACCAGCGCCAGCTTGTGGCGCTCGCCGGGCAGGGTGAAGCGCATGCGCCGCGGCTCGTCGGGGTCGAACGAGCGCTCCGGCGGCCAGTCCAGCGCCTCCGCCAGCTCGTCCTCGTCGAGCCAGGCGAGATCCTCGGGCGCGCGCGGCTCCGCCTCCTCACCCTCGGCGAGGAAGGTGATCGCGCCCGGGCAGTCCCGTCCCAGCTCGGCGATCAGCGCGTAGCCGTCGTCCGGGTCGACCCCCAGCTCGTGCGCCAGCCGGCGCCGCCGCGACCCCCGCGGCAGCAGCCCCTCGACGTAGGTGCGGGTCGCCTCCGCCCCGTGCGGCTCGGCCCGCGGCGGCAGCGCCAGGCTGATCCGCGTCCGGTCCGGCCCCAGCCGCTCGACCGCTGCCTCGTCGTAGCCGAGCACATACCCCTTGCCCTCGCGTCGCAGCGAAGCGACCTTCGCACCGTGCAGATGGATGTCCAGAGCCATCGCTCTCCCCCTCGCTGGTGGAAACCAATCAGCCGAGAGTACTCCACTTATTCCGAAATGGAACTGCGCCATTGCCTTCTCTGCCGTGCCGACCCGGCGCGTTCCGTTAGGGGAATGATTCGTGCCATAATCGTCACGTGGCCACGGGAGGTGCCACGGAGAGCGGGTTCCGGGCGCGTGCTGCGTCTTTGACGCTGCTCTATGTCGCGACGTCGATGGACCGCGAGGGGCTGCTGGCGATGCTCGAGGCCTCGCTGGAGGGCGTCCCCGCGCCGCTGCCCGACGAGGAGGGGGACGAGGACTACGCGGACCCCGCCGACGAGGACTACGCGGAGGACGAGCTCGAGCTCGAGCAGGATGAGGAGCTCGCCGAGGCGCTCGACCCCGAGCTCCACACCGCCATACAGCTGACCGACAAGGGCGAGGAGATGCTCTTCGTCAGCGGGACGATCGAACGCTGGCTGCGTCGCTGCCCGCAGGGGCCGCTGGAGCTCGGCCTGGCGGGCGCCCGGGCGCTTGTGCCGATGGTCCTCTCGTGGTCGGCGACGCTGACCCACGCGCTCGCCCCGGGGCCGCAGACGCCGGCGGAGCTGGAGTGGGCGCTCGCCGCCGTGCTCGACCCCGAAACGCTCGAGCGCCAGCTCGAATCGATGGTCAACTCCGGCCAGGCCGAAGCGCTCTACGGCAGCGGGCGGGCGCCCAGCTATGCGCTCACCGACTGGGGGCGGGAAGCGATCTCGCCGATCGTCGCCGCGGTGCGCTACGAGCGGCGCTACCCCGAGGACGACGTCCTGGCGCCCGACGTCTTCGACGTCGAGGCCGCCTTTGAGATGGCGCTGCCGCTGCTGCGCCTGCCGGGCGAGCTGCGCGGCACATGCCGCGCCGGCGTGCGCCTTCCCGGCGCGGAAGGAGAGGATCTCGTCGCCGGCTCGACCGTGCAGGTCGAGGGCGGTCGCATCGCCGCCACCTCCCCGCTGCTCGACCGCGCGCCCGAGACCTGGGCCACCGGCACGCCGCTGGAGTGGTGCGAGATGGTGATCGACCCGGCCACCGCCGGGCTCGACATGGGCGGGGACGTCGAGCTCGCCCAGAGTCTGATCGAGGCGCTGCACGAGCGGCTGTTCGGCCCGGCCGGTCCCACCCGGGCGATGCCCGACCGATATTTGTGAGTTTCCGAATAGCTCCCTTACGTGTCACAATGATCACCGCCGTGTGGCCGGGTGGGATCAGTACGAGCAGCGTGGGGATGCGCGCGGGCGCGCATGTCCTGACGATGGCTGCCGACCCGATCAACCGCGGCATCCTGCGCTCGGTGCTGGAGGAACCGCTGCAGGTGCCGGACGGCCACTTCGAGGTCACCCCCGAGGGGCGCGAAGGGCTCTTCGTCGCCTTCGTGGTCGAGCGCTGGCTGCAGAGCGCCCCCGAGGGACCGATCGAGTTCTCCGGCAAGGAGGCGGGGCTGGCCGTGACCGCCCTGGCCGAGGGATGGTCGTCGGGCCTGATCCACGCGCTCGCCCAGCGACCCCAGACCTTCCGCGAGCTGCAGAGGGCCGTCGACGGCCTCGGCAAGCGAGCCCTGCGGCGCATTCTCTCGGCCATGCGCCGGGCCGGACAGGTCGAGGTCCGCACCTCCGCTGACGGCGACGCCGCCGCGTACGCGCCCACCGACTGGCTGCGCGCCGGCGTCGCCGCGCTCGCCGCCTCCGCCCGGGTCGAGCGCCGCGATCCGCGCGCGGAGACGGTGCCGATCGACGCGCTCGACGTCGAGGCGGCCTTCCTGCTCAGCCTGCCCCTGCTCGTGCTGCCGGCGGACCTCACCGGGGGCTGCCGCCTCGGCGTCAGCCTGGAGGACGACACGTGGGCGCCGATCGGCGAACCGGACCCGAGCATGGCCGGCGTCACCGCGCGGGTCGACCGCGGACGCGTCGTCTCCTGCACGGCGGGGCTCGACCTGCGGGCCGACACCTGGGGCGCCGGCACGGCGAGCGACTGGCTCGACACGGTGATCGAGCCCGACGCCAAGCGCGTGCGCACCGGCGGCGACCGAAGGCTCGCCGCGCTGCTGCTCAACGGCCTGCACCAGACGCTGTTCGGCGTGCCGACCCGCTAAAGACCCGGTACCCGGACGAAAGGACTCCGTCCATTCCGAGGCAGCCACGCAACCGTGCCATAATGGTCAACGTGGCTTCCATCCAGGCCACCGACGAGGGGTACAGGGCGCGCGCGGGCGCGCTCACTCTGCTCTACCTCTCAAGCCCGCTTGAACGCCCCGTCCTGCGGACGCTGATGGCCGAACTGACCACCGGCGTGAAGATGCAGGAGATCGGGCCGCCCGACCCCGAGTTCATGCGGATGGGGATCTTCGAAGACTCCTACCTGCTCGAACCGGCCGACCCCGACCACCCGCCGGGGGAGCCGATCGGGCCCGACACCCTGCTGCAGCCGACGCCGGCGGGGAAACAGGTTCCCTTCATCGGCGCCGTGCTGGCCGACTGGCTGCGCCGCTGCCCGCAGGGCCCGCTCGAGCACGGGCCGGAGTCCGGGCGCCACATGGCGGCGCTGCTCGGCGGCTGGGCTTCGATGGCGATCCACGCCCTGGCCGGCGGGCCGCGGAGCGCCGCGCAGGTCTGCGAGGCGATCCAGGTCCTCGATCGCGAGGCGCTCGACGCCCGCATCGACTCGATGCTCGCCACCGGCCTGCTCGAGCAGGCGCCCGGCGAGGACCCCGACGGCGAGCCGCTGGTGCGGGCGACCGAGTGGCTGCGCCGCGCCGTCGCGCCGCTCGCCGCGGCGGCGCGCATGGAGCAGCGCTTCCCGCCCGGCGACACGGCGCCGATCGCCGCGCTCGACGTCGAGGCCGCCTTCCAGCTCACCCTGCCGCTGCTGAAGCTGCCGCGCAGGTTCCGCGGCACCTGCTCGCTGGCGGTCGAGTTGGAGGAGGGCGTCGCCGGCAGCCCCGCCGGCGTCACCGCCCGCGTCGAAGACGGCAGCGTCGTCGCCTGCGAGCGCGGCCTCGACCCGGACGCCCAGGTCGCGGTCTCGGGAGACACAGGCGCCTGGCTCGACGCCGTGATCGACCGCCGCACCGAGGGCATCTCCTCAAGCGGCGAACGCCGCCTCGCCAAGCGCATCCTGCGCGAACTGCACCGGACCCTGTTCAAGGGCGTCCCGCCACTGAAGATTCCCCGGCGCAGGTAGGCGCGGCGGCACGGGGCGTGTGCGGGCACGCTGAGCGGGCCGACACGCTTGACGCGCCGGCCCGCCTCCCAATCTCAGCGCAAGCGTATGCCCCGCCGCAGGCCGCCGACCCGGTGGCCGGACTGCGTGAGCGCGACCCCGACTCTGTAACGGCCGCGCGGCAGGCTGCCGCGCAGGCGGGTCAGGCGGAGGTTGACCGTGGCGCCGGGCAGGATCGTCTGCGGGGAGACGAGGGGTGGATCGAAAAATGAGCGTGAATCGAGAACCGCTCAACCGGCTGCTCAGGTCGCGACTATGGCTTCCTCGATCGGCAGCGCGAGCTGCACCCTGACCGGCGTGTACAGGTCGACATCCTGCTCGTCGGTACGCAGCGAGACAACCAGGCTGTACCGGACCGGCAGATCGATGCGTTCCGGATGTCTACTGTTCTTCCACCAGCCTCCGACCGGATGCACAGCAAGCACACCGACGTCGGCGAGCGCCGGCCCCGTGCCTTCCCAGATGTCCTGGTGCAGCGAGCCGAGATTTCGCTGATTCGGCCCGACCAACCAATTCGAAGTTTCACCTGACGGTCGTGCCTCGTCCTCCTCGCGCTGGGCTTCGCGGTTGACGCGTGCGAGGAATTGATCGGTGGTCTCGGTCGGACCGCGCAGCTCAAAGCGCAACGCATGCGACGGATAGGCATAGCGCCGTCGCCAACCGCGGCGGGCCGCGGTTGGCTCGACGAAGTACGAGAGCGTGACCCTCAGGGAGACATTGGCGGCACCCAGCTCCCGCAGCGTTTCGACGGGCCAGGGCAGCGTATGCAACCGAAGGTGGCGAGCATGAAAGGCGTCCCCCTGGAACGGCACGAACTCGTCCTGGGCGACCATCGTCACCGCATTGCGAGCCGAGGCCAGGACACGCTCTTCGGTCGGAACGCCCCAGCCGTAGCGCTGGAGGAGCGAGAGCTTCTCAGACTTGTTGGGCGCCGTGTCGATGCGACTTCGCATCGCGGGAGTCCAATCGGCGGCATGGACGAGCAGGCCACGCACCGTCTCGGGCCAGTAGTCGGGATATGCGGCGCGGGCGATTGCTGCTAGGCGAGCCGCCTGAGCCGTGGCGGCGCTGGTCGCGTTCGCCGAGCCGAGGGCAAGGTCGTCACGCGCATCGGTGGTACGCACTGAGAGCAACGGATGGCGCTCGTGGAAGTCGGCTTCGCCATCGGTGAGTACGTTGCCTCCCTCCATGCAGATGTCGGGCTTGAGAGGCCACGAACGCTGCGGGAAGGCAACAGACGTGCGGCTGTGAGGCGAAAGGTCACCGGCATCCCCGAGGACGCTCCAGCCGGAGAACGTCGGGTCGCTGGGCAGATGATCGAGCTCGGTGTGAGCTCCGACGGTAAGCGCGTTCCACGACTGAGCCGGATCCTCGACCGCCGCGAGATCGCACGCGGCCAGGTAGTCGGCTTCGAAGTCGTCGACGTTGCCGGCTGAGATGACGAAGAGTCGCGAGGCGTCCGGGTCTGGAGCTCCAAGCAAGGCGATGCCATCGTCGGAAGAGGCGATATCGACCCCTGCCGCGAGAGCGTCCACCGAGGCCGACCAGAGGGTCGGCTCCCCGGGCCTCTCCGACGGGGTGGTGATCGGCATGCAGAAGACCCGCGGCCGCTGCGAGGCGACCTCTGGCAAAGACACGGCCTCGGCGGTGACTATCCCGTAGGCGAGCGGATCGTTGGCATCGCTGTCGGAGTCCGGCAGGATCTTGACCGACTCGAGGCGATGGCGAAGTCGAATGGCCGACGCGGTCAGCAGCGGTTCGTCCAGCGGCCCGTAGAGGCCGAGCCCGGCCATCGGAGTGCCGTGATTCAGAGTATCGCCGACGGGACCTGGCACCACTGAGTGGACATCGGACGCCGACAACGAGCCAGCGAGCAGGACGTGGCTGCGCCTGACGCCGCTGTCGAGATGACAGACCGCCGGGGCGGCACCGTCGGTGATCTGAAGACGCCCAGCCATGTCCTCGACGAGCCCTTCCTGGTCGGGACGATCGAGATCCTCGATCGTCTGCACGAACTCGGGCTTGCGGATCTCGGCGACGGGGACCGAGGTGAAGGGCAGGGCCTGAAGCGCGTCCCAATCGCTCTCGACCCAGACGACCACACGATCGGTGAGCTCGAGGGCGCGCTCGACGAGGCGCAGGTTGCGAGCGGTGGCGAAGGCGCGAATCAGGTCGAGTCCATCCTCAGTGCGACGCAACCAGATCTCCCACCAGCGCGTGCCGGTCTGTGGGGGAGCGCCCTCCGACTGCCAGAGATCCTCGAGGACAGCGCGGCGAATGTGTCAAGGATCACGAAAATTCCCCACTTACGATCACGGAATTTCCCCACCCCCTGCGACTCCCTCCCGTAGCTTGTTGAGCGTCTCGCGGTGAGCCCGCATCCGGTAGCTCTCGCCATCGATGTGAACGACAGTCGCCCGGTGAAGTAGGCGGTCGAGAACGGCGGCGGCGACCGTCGTGTCCTCGAAGATCTCGCCCCAGCTGGCGATTCCGCGGTTGGTGGTCAGGATGGTGGCGCCCTTCTCATAGCGGCGGCTGATCACCTGGAACAGGTGGGAGGCGGCCTCGCCCGGCATCGGGAGATAGCCGAGCTCGTCGACCACAAGGACGGCCGGACCCGCCCAGAAGCGCATCGTCGCCGCCCAGCGCCCCTCGGCCGCCGCCTTGGAGGTCCTCGCCACCAGCTCCGCAGCGGTCGTGTAATAGACGCGGTGCCCGGCGTCGATCGCCTCCAGGCCCAGCGCGATCGCCAGCATCGTCTTGCCCACCCCCGGTTGGCCGATAAGGACGACGTTGGAGCGCTCCTCGACGAAGCGCAGCGTCGCCAGTTCCTCGATCACGCGACGGTCGAGGTTGGGCTGGGCGGAGAAGTCGAACTCCTCCAGGCGCTTCTTGGACGGGAAACCGGCGAGCCGCAGGCGCCGCTCGTGGCTCTTGGCCTCCACCGCGGCGACCTGCACGCCGAGCAGCCTGTCGAGGAAGTCCGCGTAGGAGGGTTTCTTCTCCTGCGCGCTCTCCAGCTCGCCGGCCAGGCACTCCGCGACGGCGTCCATCCCGAGGGCGCCGAGGTGGCCGCGGACCCGCTGGTAGGAGGCGTCGGCCTTGCCGCTCATCGTGCTGCTCCTGCGAGCTCGGCGTAGCGATCCAGGTCGATCGCCACCTCTTTGCCCTCCTCACCGCGGATCCGCGCCGCCGCGGCCAGCGCCGCCTCTCCCGGCGGGCGGTTTGCCTTGCGCTTGCAGGGCCGGGCCGCGGCGAAGGCGTCGAGCACGGCTTGCTCGAGCGCCTCGGCGTGCTCGGCGGCGCGGACGGTCTGGGCCGCGCCGGCGGGCGCGCGGCGATGACGCGCCACCCGCCGCCCGGCGGCGGAGACGATCTCGACGTCGAGCTCGCCGAGGCGGGCCCTGACGGTCACCGTCTGCCCGAGCAGTTCGGGCGGGACGCTGTAGCGGTTGCCCTCGAAGTTGACCAGCGCCTTGGTGTCGACCGTGCGCTCGGCTTCCAGCTCGGCCGGGAACGGCGAGACCGGCAAGGACAGCAGCGGCTCGGCGTTGGCGAGGGAGCCGACCGTGCCGCCCTCCCGGCGCCGCTCGTCGGCGACACCGGCGCAGAAGCGGTCGAGGTCGGCCTGTGCCTGGGCCGGCGTGGACACCGGCGCCGAGCGCCACCAGGAGCGCGCCAGGTAGCCGATTCCCGACTCGACCACTCCCTTTCGTTGGGGACGGTAGGCCGGACAGACGGCGACCTGGGCACCGTAGTGCTTGGCGAGCGCCGCTGCCTCAGGTCGCAGCCGGTCGGTGCCGGGGTGAACGACGGTGGCCATGCGGTCGGTGCGCCAGACCTTGGCGGTGCCGCCGAGGCGGCGCAGGACGCCGTCGAGCGCCGCGGCCAGGTGGGGGAAGCTCTGCCCCTCGCTGAAGACGGCGCGCAGCCGCCCGGAGTGCGAGAGGGCACCGACGAGGACATAGGCCTTCTCGCCCCACGGCGTCTCGTTCAGCTCCCACCAGTCCAGCTGGCACTCCTCACCGGGCTCGTGGGCGATCTCCGTCGTCGGCGCCTTGCCGTTGTGGCAGGCCGGGCAGTCGGGGCGCAGCTCCAGGCGCCGCAGCTCGCGGACCAGGGTCTGGTAGGAGCGAGCGAAGCCGAGGTCGACCAGCTCGCGGTAGAGCACAGTGGCGAGCGCGTGGGGGTCGTCGAGGAAGCGCGCCTCCAGGTAGTCGCGGTAGGGCTCCAGGCAGCTTGGCGGGCGCTCGCGCTCGCGCTTCTCTTCTTGCAGGTGGACGCGCACCGTCTTGCGGTCGCGCCCAGTGTGGCGGGCGATGGCCGAGATCGACCATCCCCGCTTGGCAAGAGCTTGAATCTCCACGTCATCCTCCTGTGTGAGCATTCCCCCGGGGTCTCCCTTCGGATCGCAGGCTTCGACACCCGCGACCGTGGCGATGACCCCTGACGGAAAGCGTCGCCCGCACCCGCCGCTCCGCCTCGGACTGCGTCCTCGGCTACGCGGCGGGTGCGGTGCTGGCGCTCATACCTGGGGAATTCCTGTGATCGGATCTGGGGAGGTTTGCGTGATCACGCGCACTGCTTTGCCCAGGCGATGGCGACCCCCTCCGCGTGAGACGCCGCAGGCGCCTTGCTCGACCAGATCGCCTTGCCGTGCCAGTAGATCACCAGGTTGCCGTCGTTCTGCATGTGGAGGACGGCGCCGCCGTGGTGGTCGGTGTTGCTGTTCCACAGCGCGTGGCCGGACTGGTAGACGACGAAGTTGCCGTCGCCCTGCATGACGGCGTTGGCGCCGCCGTGGCCGTTGGTCTTGGTCGACCACAGCGCGGTGCCGCCGTGGTAGAGGACCAGGTTGCCGTCGCCCTGCATGATCAGCCGGTAGCTGTGGTTGGGCGAGTAGAGGGTGTCGCCGGGGTAGAGGCGCTGGCCGGGTTGCAGGGTGTGGGTGTAGGTGGTGGGCGAGTGGGGAGCGGGCGCGGAGGCCTGCTCCGTGTGGGTCGCCCAGATCGCATTGCCCGACTGACGGATCACCAGATTGCCGTCGTCCTGCATGTCGAGGTTCGCGCCGCCGTGGTGGTCGGTGTTGCTGTTCCACAGCGCGTGGCCGGACTGGTAGAGGACGAAGTTGCCGTCGCCCTGCATCACGGCGTTGGCGCCGCCGTGGCCGTTGGTCCTGGTCGACCACAGGGCGCTGCCGCCGTGGTAGAGGACCAGGTTGCCGTCGCCCTGCATGATCAGCCGGTAGCTGTGGTTGGGCGAGTAGAGGGTGTCGCCGGGGTAGAGGCGCTGGCCGGGTTCGAGGACATGGGTGTATTCCGCGGCTGAGGCAGTTCCGCTGCGCACGAGCGGCAGAAGC
>DATFMX010000021.1:0-12250 GCA_035266685.1 Solirubrobacterales bacterium | reverse complement strand
AGAGAGCGACGTTCTGGCGAAAGATCCGCGCATAGCCACAGAGCGCGGCCGTGCCTTCCTGCATGCGTGCTCCGCCCGACTCGATCCAGCTCACAATCGGCAGACGCGCACGCTCGGCGAGTTTCAACAGACGATGGATCGTCTCTGCCTGCGCCACGCCGAGCGAGCCGCCGACGAAGCGAGCATCCTGCGCGTAGCAGGCGATCGTCCGGCCGGCGACCTGACCGAGGCCCGCGACGACCCCGTCGCCCGCGGAGCTCGGCGCACCGGGTCGCGGCGACGTCACGGCTGAACGGATCGCTTCGAACGAGCCCTCATCGCACAACAGCTCCAGGCGCTCGAGAGGGTGGCAGGCGCTGCCGGGGGCCTGAGTCTGGGTCAGCAGCCGAGACACATCACCCACCGCAGTGGCGCCTCGGGCGCATAGGCGCCAGCACCACTGCCCCCGCTGCCGTCATACGGCCATCCTGGCACTGGCGATGCACGACAAGATGCACCAATACGCCACAGCCGCGCCATCCCCATGCATCAAGATGGCGCGTCCCGATCCCGTCTCCTCCCGGACCTGCAAGGCCTCGAACCGTCCGCGAACCTCCACCCAATCTCGGCAAGGGCTCCGCGCGAAGACGTCGAGGCCGGCGCGACCGGTGCGCTGACTAGCGAATGTCTAAGGGTGGACGACCGGATTCGAACCGGCGACCGCCTGGACCACAACCAGGAGCTCTACCAGCTGAGCTACGTCCACCGCGTCGCTTTCCAATCTAGCCTAGGAGGCCGGCGAAGGCTTCGAAGCCTGGGGTCGAGCGGGCGATCAGTTGCGGCTCGGCTTCGGTGGCTTGGCGTCGAAGGGTGGTTGGGGCGCCCTCGCCGAGGGCGGCCTTGGCTTCTTCGGCCATCGTCGGCTCGGCGAGCCAGCGGTCGACCAGCTCTCGGTCGACCTCGGGGTGGAAGAGCACGCCCCAGGCGTTGCCGTGGCGGAAAGCCTGGTGCGCGGTCCGCTCGGAGGAGGCCAGGGGCTGGGCGCCGTCAGGGAGGTCGAAGACGTCGCCGTGCCAGTGGAGCGCGCTGGTCTCGGGGGCGAGGACGCCAAGCACGGGGTCGCCCGGGTCGTGGACCCTCACGGGGGCGAAGCCGATCTCCGGCCCCTCCCCCGGCCTGACGGCGGCGCCGAGCGCCCTTGCCAAGAGCTGGGCGCCGAGGCAGATGCCGAGGATTGGCATCTGGAGCTGGTGCGCCTTCGTCAGCCACTCGCGCTCCGCCGCGAGGCCCGAGTGGCGCTCGACTTCACCGACGTTCATCGGGCCGCCCATGATCACGGCGCCCGCCACCTCCGTCGGCCTTGGCAGACGCTCGCCCTCCAATGGTCGCACCGTCTTGACCTCCAGGCCGGCGCAGGCGTCGAGGATCCGGTGCGGTCCCTCCCAGGACACGTGTTGGATCGCCAGCAGGGTCGGTGGCATCCGGGCAGGCTACCCGCGCTACCGTTGTCCGATGGCCCGGCGAGGCGGCATCGCGTTCTTCCGGCCGGCGATGGCCAGCGGCAACCTCGCGGTCGGGCGCGCGGCGATCGGCAGGCTGAAGATCGGCGAGCTCGAGGTCGAGCGGCTGAGCCTGCCAGACAAACCTTAGAGAGCTCTCATCCAGGCTTGCGCTCGGCTTAGGGAAGCGCGCGGAGGATCTGACGATGGACGAGGTCCGCAAACTCGAGGCGAAAAGCCTCGCCCGCGCCAAGTCGCGCTCGCGCCGCCGTCGCGTCTCGACGATCCGCAGCCGCACGATCCGCGGCTCACTGGCGCTGTTCGCGGTCCTCTGGGGCGTCGTCTTCGTCCAGCTCGCGAGCGGCAACGACCCGGCGCTGAGCACCAAGCACCATGCCGAAAGGAACTCGGCGGCGGCCAGTCCCGAACCGACCCCGGCGGAACCGGCGCGCGAACCGGCTCCCGAAGCCGAAGCGGAACTCGACGGCTCGGAATTCGAAGTGGAAGAAGCCGTGCCCGAATTCGAAGAATTCGAATCCGAACCGGAATTCGAAGAAGCCGCCCCGGAAATCGAAGAACCGATCGTCACCTCCTCCTCTTGACCGCAGTCGGGCCGCATGTCTTCTGGATCACCAGCCGGGCGGCCGGGATCGCGGCGATGATGCTCGCCAGCGGCTCGCTCGGGGTCGGAGTGATGATTCGTGGCCGCGGCGAGTCGCGGCGGCTGCTCGGCAGCGATGTGCGGGCGCTGCACGAGGCGCTCTCGCTGGCGACCCTGATCGCGATCACGATCCACGGCGTCGCGCTGCTCGGCGACGCCTACCTCCACCCCAGCCCGCTCAACATCGTGGTCCCCTTCACCGGCGCCTACCGCCCGCTGTGGACCGGCCTCGGCATCGTCGGCGGCTGGGGACTGGCCGCGCTCGGCCTCTCCCACTACGCGCGCGGTCGCATCGGCGCGGCGCGCTGGCGCCACCTGCACCGCTTCATCCCGATCTTCTGGGCGCTCGGCATCGTCCACACGCTCGGCGCCGGCACCGACGCCGAACAGCCGTGGATGCTGATCGCGATCGGCCTGCCGGCCGCGCCCGCCCTCTTTCTGCTGCTGGGCCGGCTCTTCGGCTCGCCGGAGGCGGAGCCGCTACGACAGCAGCGGGCGCCCGAGCCCCAGCTCAGCGGCCGGCGGGGCTGAGCTCGACCCGGCGGAACTCGGCGCGCAGGCGAGACTCGAGTTCGCCGGCGGCGGCCTCGTCGGCGTCGCTCGGCCCGCCCTCGCCGACCAGCACCACCTCGGTCGCCGGGAAGCTCTGCAGCTGGTCCTCCACCGCCTGCACGACGTCCTCGTCCCCGACCCGCGCCTCGGCGGCGATCCCCGCCTTGGCCAGCGCCGCCACGGTGGCGACGAGGTTGCGCTGCGCCTCCTGACGCGAGGGCTCGACGTCGGACATCCAGCGATCGAGGAAGCCGATCCGGGCGGGCGAGAGCACGAGGACGGAGGCGTCGCCCGCGGCGCCGTCGAGCTGCGCCGCGTCAGCCAGACTCTGCACCGCAGCGGGCTCCTCGACCGCCGTCGTGATCACCAGCAAGACATGCCTGCCGCCATCCTCGGCCGGCGTGCCGATCGGACCGCGCGGGCTCTGGCGAACGGCGAGCCAGACGATCGCGAAGGCGATCAGCGAGGCAACCCCGACGCCGAGACCGGGGCCGGCGAGCGCGAATCCCGCAATGATCGGGACCGTGATCGCGGCTGCGATCAGGGGCAGCTTCCACGGGGCCATTGCCCCGATTCTCGCCGATGAGGCGCTCTACCTCCCGCCCGATTCCCGCAAACCCTTGAACCGGACGGCGGCCTCCTCGTGGTCGGCGACGGGCGCGGGATAGGCGAGCGCCCGCCGCTGGGGAGCACCGAGCCGCCAAGGTTCATGCACTTCGTCGCCAGCCACCCCGGCGAGCTCGGGCACGTAGCGACGCACGTACTCGCCCGCGGGGTCGAAGCGGCGCGCCTGGCGCAGGGGATTGAGCACCCGGTTCGGCCGGGTGTCGTTGCCGGTCCCAGCCACCCACTGCCAGTTGCCGGCGTTGTTGGCGACGTCGGCATCGACCAGGAGTCGGGCGAAGTGGTCGGCGCCGACGCGCCAGTCGATGTAGAGGGTCTTGGTGAGGAAGGAGGCGACGATCATCCGGGCGCGGTTGTGCATGAAGCCCTCGCGGGCGAGCTGGCGCATCCCGGCGTCGACGATCGGATAGCCGGTCCGCCCCGCGCGCCAGGCCTCGGCGAGCCGCTTGCCGCGCCGCCAGCGGTCGCCGCGTCCGCGATAGTCGGCGTGCGGGATGTCGGGCCGCGCCGCCAGCACCTGGTGGTGGAAGTCGCGCCAGCAGAGCTGCCGGGCGAAGGCGACACCGCCGGGCCGCCCCTCGACCCGCGCCAGCACGCTCGCCGGCGCGAGGCAGCCGAAGTGCAGGTCGGCGCTGAGGCGCGAGGTGCCGTCGGGGGAGGCGACCTCGTCGTGGCTCCCCTCATAGCCGGCGAGGCCGCCGCGCAGCCAGCGGTCCAGGCGCCTGCGCGCCGCCGTCTCACCACCGCTCGGCAGGTCGGGCGAGGGCGACTCGCTCGTCAGGCGGGTCAGCGCCGGGATGCTGCCGGCCCGGACGCCCGGTGGCAGCGCCAGCCGCCGCGGCGCCCGGTGGGACCGGGGGCGCGGGTACTGCGACCACACCCGCCAGTACGGCGTGAACACCCGGTAGTGGTCGCCGCCCGCCGGCAGCAGCTCGCCCGGCTCGACCGCGGTGACCCCAGGATGGGCCCGCACCCGCACGCCGACCTTCCCGCCCTCCCGCTCGAGCCGCTCGAGGCGGCGGCGCGCGTAGGCGCTGTAATCGTCGCTGAGATGGATCGCGGCGGCGTCGCATTCGCCCGCCACCCGCAGCGCCTCCTCGACCGGGTCGCCGCGCCGCAGCACGAGGCGAGCGCCGCGCTCGCGCAGCGAGCCGTCGAGGTCGCGCAGGCAGTCGAGCAGGAAGGAGACGCGGTTCGGCGATCCGCAGTTGCGCCGCAGCAACTCGTCGTCGAGCACGAACAGCGGCACGACCCGCTCCGCCTCTCGCGCCGCCGTCGCCAGCGCCGCCTGATCGCGCACCCGCAGATCGCGGGTGAAGAGAACGACGGCGCAGCTCAAGCGGCGGTCGCCTCTTCCTCGGCCAACGCCCGCCGCAGGGTCTCGTCAAACGACTCGGGCTCGATCCCGAAGAGCGTGGCGCCGGAGGGGTCGGTGACCACGGTCGCCGTCGTCAGTCCCTCGACCAGCGGCCGGGCGACCGCGGTGTCGACCGGGGTCACCAGCCCGAGCCACAGCGACGAAAGCCAGGGCGTGACCAGTGGCAGCGGCAGCTTCGGCCGCGGGTTCATGCCCATCGCGATCGCCATCCGGTCGAGCATCTCGGCATAGGTGAGTACGTCTGGGCCGCCGATCTGGATCTCCCGGCCGGCCGACTCGGGGACCTCGGGCGCCCGTCGCAGGTACTCGACCACGGCGTCGATCCCGATCGGCTGCGTGTCGGTCTGCAGCCAGGCGGGCGCCAGCATCACCGGCAGCCGTCCGACCAGATAGCGCAGCGTGCGGTAGGACTCGCTCCCAGCGCCGACCACCATCGCCGCGCGGAAGTAGGTCAGTGGGGGACCCTCGGCGGCGAGCACCCGGGCGGTCTCGTGACGACTGGCGAGGTGCTTCGACACGGTCTCGTCTCCGAGCCCGCCGAGGTAGACGACCCGCTCCACCCCCTCGCGCTTGGCCATGCGAGCGAAGCTCCGCGCCCCGCGCCGCTCGCGCTCGGCGAAGTCGCCGCCGCCTGCCATCGCGTGTACCAGGTAGTAGGCGACCGCGACGTCCCGCCCCGCGCCCTCGAGGCTGGCGGCGTCGGTGACGTCGCCGAGCCGCGCCTCGAAGCCCCGACGCTCCAGCAGCTGCACCTTCTCGGGCGTGCGCGCCAGGCAGCGGACCTCGATCCCCGCATCGCGCAGCGTGACCGCCAGCCGGGCGCCGACGAAGCCCGTCGCTCCGGCAATGAGAGCCTTGGTCGCGATGCCCCCAGACTACCGGGGCGGATCGCCGCTAGCCAACCCTCCCAATCCAGAAGATCCCCGCAATCGACGCTCCGGCCAAAACGGCCAGCGCTATGTCCGTTTGACGCTCCCTGCGATTCATCTCACCCACAGGAACACACCTGTACACAAAACGATGCGGTGCCCGGCACGCCTTCGCGGAACGTGATCAGGCGCCAATGACGACCGAGCCAACCGACCACCGATACGGCAGAACTACTCTTCGTCAAGCGCCTCAAACTGCGCAGTCGCCCGCTCGAAGGCGCGGAACTCGTCCTCGCTCCAGCCCCCGGCGAAACGGCCGAGCCCGTTCGAGCGCACTCCCTGCACGCCCAGCCCCTCCTCAAGCATTGACAGCAGTTATTGAACTGCATAACACCCCCAGCGAGACATAGGTCGAACCGCGTGGCGCGGATTGTTGCCGAGCCGGTTTCGCTCGCGCAGTAGCGCGCTTCGCGGCGATTCGGCTCAGGCAGCGGCCGAGCCCCGGTCCTTCTCGACCAGCCCGAGCGGCACGACGTCGTCGTCGAAGACGGCGTTGACCTCGATGTGGCCGCCAAGGGCGCCCACATAGTCGGCAAGCGTGCGCAGGTAGAGGTTCTCCGTGTGCTCGATCCGGGAGACGTTGGCCTGGGTCATCTCCAGAACCTGGGCAAGCTCGGTCTGCGTCTTGCCGATCTGTTTGCGCAGCTCGGCCAGGCGAACCGCAGAGACGATCGCGCGCTTGCGAGCGTCGATCTCAGCGGCGGCGCCGGGGCGCTTTCTTACTTCCTTGCTCAGCTCGCTGAACGGCTTTTTTTCATCTTTGACATCTCGGTGCTCCTTGCCACCCGCGTGCTCGGCGAGCTCGCGAAGGTGGCGATCGTAGATCCGGTCGGCGACCGAAATCATCCTTTTGTAGAAGCGCTTCGTCTTCCCCGCCTTGTCGCCCCCGACCAGGAGGATCGCCGTCCGCTCGGGATCGAAGGCGAAGAAGACGCGCATCGTCTGGGTTATCCGCAGCTCCTTCATGTTGGAATGCCGGGAGCCCTCGACGGTGTCGGCGAGTGGCCGGCCTGCGCTCGGACCAAGTCAAACGTTATAACGCGGTCCGCCGCAGGTGGCAGGCATGGTCCCCGGGACTGACAAGACGCCTATCCCTCACCGTCTGCGAGCAGGAACGGTCCGTACTCGGCCTCCAGGGCGGCGATCTCCTCATCAGTGACATCGCGCTCCTCCTCGCCGAGCATCGCCTCCCATGGCGTGTCGCAACCGACAATCATTAGCGGCGATCGTCGCAGAACGCAGTCAAAACACCTCTACGCCGCTACATACACCGTCCTCTCTCGCCGGTTCGACCACCGTCAAGCGGCCGTGCCCAAATACCCCCAGCGAGACATAAGTCGAACCGGGCGCGAATCGAGGCCGAGGCGATTTCGCTGGCATGACATCCCGGCTCATCTCAATGCGAGTTGGCGAATCCGTCAACCTAGGTTGGCATAATTGCCAACATGCCTCGGGCACGCTCGCGAGACCTCTTTCCATCGGAGGAGCCAATTCGTCCCCCTGGAAAACTCATCGGGCGCCAGAGCGACCTGGAGGAGCTCACATCTGAGCTTGCAGATGGACTGCACCGGATCGTGGCAGCCCCACGCCGCACCGGCAAGAGCACGGTCTGCGAGGCAACCGTCGCCGCGCTCCGTCGACGACGCTTCTATGCCGTGAACGTAAGCCTCTTCAGGGATACGAACGCCGCGGCGCTCGCCGAGACGCTCGCCCAGGAGACGCTCGCCAACCGCTCCGTGCTCAAGCGACTGGTCGAGCGAGTGCGCAGGCTTCCCTCCCGCGCTCTTTCGGGACGATCACTGACCACCGTTCTGCGAGTGAAGTCCGAGCTAGGAGACGCGGTGGAGATCGCGCTTGAGCCGACTCGGAAACGCCGCGACCCGCTACAGGAACTCAGCCTCGCCCTTGAGCTGCCACAGCGCATCGCCGAGCGCGACGAGCGGCAGCTGATCCTGTTCATCGATGAGCTCCAACAGCTGACCAGCGGGGCGTATGGCGACCCCGAGCAGGCTACCCAGCGACTACGGGAGGCGTTGCACGACTCGCCTCGCGTCACCTGCCTGTTCGCCGGAAGCGTCGAGCATCTGATGCGCGACATGTTCAGCAACGAGCGTCGCTCGCTCTACCAGTTCGGCGGCTTCCACGAGCTTTCTCCGATCAGCGAGGAGGAGTGGCGCCAAGGACTGCGCGAGCGGTTCGAAGGGGACGATTGCGCCATCGACGAGGAGGCTCTGGAGTTGATCGTGGCGGCAGGCGAGGGACACCCCCGCTCGACGATGCTGATCTCTCAGCAAGCTCACCACGCCTCAGTCGAGGAGGGCACTCGTCATATCGACGGCACGTTTGCGGAGCGTGGCTACCGCGGGGCGCTCGCGGCTGACGCCGGCCGCCACGCCGACCTGATGGACCGCATCAGGTCGATGGGCAACACGGCCGTCGAGGTCTCAGTGCGCCTCGCCCACCAGCGGTCGCCATACGAGCATCTGGAGAAGAAGGCGGCTAATCGCACGCTTAACGCACTCGCGGATGCGTCGATCGTCATTAGACCCGGCGGTCGCGGCTCGTGGGCGCTGGCCGACCCGCTGTTTGCCGCCTATGTGCGGCGTGAGATCCACGCGAACTAACCAACGCAGACGCAGAGCCGTTCGACGGCCGCCAAAGGGAGTACCCCCGGCCAGACATAAGTCGAACCAGGCAGTGCGGATCACAGGCGAGGCGATCTCACTGGCGCAGTAGAGCAACTGGGCCGTTTCGCTGCGGCGACTACCATGAGGAAAGGTGGCACGGCCCGATGGCCACGACCCCCGACAGGCCAGGGGGCGCTCCTCATGGACGCTAATGTCCGGCTTACTCAGGGAGCTTCGGCCGAAGACCTAAGATTTGATTCGACTCGACTGGTTGCGTCGTAGATTTCGTTCTGCTTCGGCAGCCCGATCTTCGACACCGGGCCGAAGTCGAGGAAATCAATGGTCATGTCGGTGGTGGTGGATCCTTCCTCTCCCTTCACAGAGCCGGAGATGACGACCGTCATCCGCCGCACCCGGTCCCGGGCGTCGATCCAAACTTCGATCTGCGGCGGCGAAACCTGCACTTCGACTCCGAGCACTTCCTTCCCAGAAACCGGCAGGGTGCCCCGGTAGCGCGTGGTAGCAGCTCCGCGGATGTCCTCCTTCCCGATTTCTTCCGCCCCGTCCATCTGTTCGAGCAGCTTCAGTCCTTCCTGCGGTCCGCCATCGGCCGGAAGCGACGAGCTCGAGTCCGTCGAGGAGAGAGCAACCTTGACCCACTTACGCCCTTCCGGCAGCGAGCCGAACTGATCGGAGCTCGTATACGACGTGGTGCCGTCAACGATGACCTGAACCTTTGCTCGTCGGCCCGTCGAGTGGCCCCGGACCGCCAACGTCCCGCGAGCGCGGCCGCCGTCTTCGAAGACCATCGATCCGGTCTCGGTTACTCCTTCGGGCGTGTCCGACACGGTCACAGTGGCGTGGATCAACGCGTGCCCGCCCGCTTCGCGCTGCGTCGCTTCGGCCGCCTTGGCGATTGCGTCCAGCGGGCCGCTGCCACTTCCGCCCGCCTGCTCGAGGGCAAAGACGATGGGGGCGATGACCACCACCGCCAGGCCGACCACAACCCATCTGCGTGCGCGCCTGCGCTCCAACCGCTCGCCGTCGGCCGCGCCAGATTTCTCCGCGTCCTCCAAGTCTGAAAAAGGGTACTCGCTCGGTACGGCACCGCCCGGGCTCGACGGACGAGAAGAGCGCCACCTGGGAGCAGGTGTGGCCCCACGCGAGGCACACCCCCGGCCAGACATAAGGCGAACCACGCAGCGCGGGTCGCTGCCGAGCCGGTCTCGCTGGCCCGGTAGCCCACTGCCAGCATAATTGTTAGAAGTATGGTGTTAGCGCTATAGTTTCGTCAATGAGTGACCAGATCGCCGTTCCCGAAGCAGCAGGCATCCTAGGGTTGAGCCCCAACCGCGTGCGGGCTCTGGTTGCCCGAGGGCAGCTGCCGGCGTTGAAGATCGGCGGTCGCTGGCTGGTCGAGCGAGCGGCGGTTGAGGCACGCAAGCGCCAGGAAGTCGCAGGCGGTCGGCCGTTCGCGCCGCACAATGCCTGGGCCTTGCTCGTCCTCGCTTCGGACGAGGATGTCGAGGGAATCGATCCGAGCGTTCGCTCGAGACTGCGTCGAGCGCTGCGCCTGGAGGGTCTGGAGAAGCTCGGGCCGCGGCTTTTTCGACGGGCCGAGATGCGTGTCCTCGATGCGCACCCGGGCGAGATCACCTACCTGCTCGAGAATCCGGAGCTGGTCAGGTCAGGAGTCAGCGCCACCGCCGAGCATGGCCTCGATCTGGTTTCGGGCCAGGAGGCCGACGGCTACCTGCGAGCCGGCGCCCTCGAGAGATTCGCGTCCTTGCACGCCCTCTCGTCAGCTGGCCCGGCAGGCAACGTCCGCCTGAGGCTCGTGCCGGACGAGAGCTGGCGCTTCCTCGCCGGCAGGCCGATCGCGCCGCTCGCCGCGGTGGCTCTCGACTTGTCCGAGGATCCCGACCCACGCTCGGTAGCGGTGGGGCGCGCAGCGCTTCGCGACCTGGATCGCGACCACTACGCCAAACGGACCGGTCGACGGCGGCCCTAGGCATGACCTCGGAAGACAAGGTCATCGGTATCAGCCCGGCGAACCCCGCCGGGAAGAAGCTATGAGGGTGTCCGGCGCGACCCCAAGACGCTCGGCAAGTACACGACCTTCCAGGTCCCTGGGGGCAGCCAAGCTCTGTCCAGGACCGAGGTTGTTCGCGTCTCCCTCGACGGGAACCCGCCGGTCGAACTCCGGCGCCCCAGCTTGCTCGGCGCGATCCTCATCAAGGCTCGTGCCGTCGCCGCCCGGCGGGACAGATTCGATTCCGACCGCCAGGACCTGGTCCGTCTCCTGAGCTTCGTCCACGACCCGCGAGCGCTTGCAGGCGAAGAGCGCCTACGAACCACCGAGAAGAGATGGCTGCGAGACATCGAGCAGCTCATGGCCTTCGATGACGCGGCGCTGACTGACGCCTTCCGGGTCGGCGACGTTGGGCGCGCGGGGCAGGCGTACCGGCTGCTGATCGCCTGATCCCAACCGGCGCTGCGATACCCCCAGCGAGACATAAGTCGAACCACGTAGCCCAGATCGCCGTCGATCCGGTGTCGCTGGCACGCTAGCGCGCTCGCGGCAGTGCGACTCAGCCAGCGACCGAGCCCCGGTCCTCCTGAGGCGCCGCGTTTGCGACAAAAGGTGCAGGACATCGAAGCGAACACATGTTCGTCTGGGTGAGCGACTACGCTGGTGCGGCAATGGCCGATAGAAGCGCGATCGAGTGGACCGAGGCAACCTGGAATCCGGTGACTGGCTGTGCACAGGTCTCCCCCGGCTGCGCCCATTGCTACGCGAAGACGTTTGCCGAACGGTGGCGTGGCGTACCTGGCCACCCCTACGAGCAGGGCTTCGAGCTGAAGCTGTGGCCGAAACGTCTCGACCAGCCGATCCGGTGGAGACGGCCACGGGTGATCTTCGTCAATTCGATGAGCGATCTCTTTCACGAGGACATTCCCGAGCAGTTCATCGAGGAAGTCTTCCGTGTGATGGGGGAAGCCGACTGGCACGTATTTCAGGTCCTCACGAAGCGGCACGAGCGGCTTCTTGAACTCAGCGACCGACTCCAATGGCCGCCAAATGTGTGGATCGGGGTCTCGATCGAGAACCGGCGTTTCGTGCATCGCGCCGACTATCTGCGCCAAGTGCCGGCTGCGGTGCGCTTCATCTCGGCCGAGCCGCTACTCGGACCACTGGAAGGATTGGACCTCAGCGAGATCGACTGGCTGATCGCCGGCGGGGAGTCAGGACCAGGCCATCGGCCCGTGCGCGAGGAGTGGTTGGTCGAATTACGCGACCTGTGCGGCGAAGAGGATGTCGCTTTCTTCTTCAAGCAGTGGGGAGGCGCGCGACCCAAGAGCGGTGGTCGGCTGCTGGAGGGCCGCAACTGGGACGAAATGCCCGTTCAACAATCCGCCGCCGTATGAGCGAGACGCCGGGCCGGTCGTGGGGGTATTGGACTCGGGCGAAGCTGGAAATGCTGGCCGACTACTTGGCAGGCTTCGCGACCGCTTCCAAGGGCCAGGCGGAGCGCGTATACCTCGACGCATTCGCTGGCGAGGGCAGCGGCCTGGATCGTCTGACGGGGGAGGAGTTTCCAGGTTCTGCCCGGATCGCCCTCGAGGCTGGCGAGAGCGCTGGCTTTACCCGCTTTCGCTACTTCGAGAAGCGTCAGCGCGCCGGGGATTTGGAAGCCCAGCTACAGCGAGACTACCCGGATCGCGACATCAAGGTCTACGAGGGCGACTGCAATACAACCATTCCCGATGCGCTGGCCGAGTTGAAGGCGCTGAACTGGGCACCCACGTTCGCGTTTGTCGATCCGGACGGGATGGAGGTCGCCTGGGACACCCTCCGCGGTAAGCGTTCAGGTGGTCGACCCGCCTGAAAACTTGACTTCGCCCTACGGCGGGACGAGCGACGGTGCCGTCACCCCGCGGTGGGCCGCATCGGCGGCCTCGACCAGGTAGTCCAAAACCGCCCGCCCCTGCAGGCGGCA
>DATFMX010000020.1:0-15382 GCA_035266685.1 Solirubrobacterales bacterium | reverse complement strand
GAGGTCGTCTCGCGGCGCTTCGACGCCTGGTTCTTCCTCGCGCTCGCCCCGGCGCACACGCCGCCCGAGCCCGACGGGGTAGAGACGACCGAGGCCGGCTGGTTCGAGCCAGGGGCGGCGCTCGACGCGCAGCACGCCGGCGACCTCAACCTGGCCTTCCCCACGGTCCAGCAGCTCAAATCGCTGCTCTCCTACAGAACGGCAACCGAAGCCATCGAAGCTCATCGTGGGAAGCGCGTCGACCCCATCCTGCCCAAAGTCATCGGCACCCCGGACCAACACCGCGTGGTCTTACCGGGCGACCCCGACTACCCCACCTGACCTGCATCCGACCCCTATTTGGGGCTCGATGCAGGTTCCGTGTCGTCGGGGAACGGGGCCAGCCCGGCGTGCCACGGCCCGGGCGGGTAGGTGTGCAGGCCGCTCTCGTCCATCTCGCCCTGCAGCCGCTTGAACAGCTGGCCCGCGTTCTTCAGCGCCGCTTTCAGCTCCGCCTCGCTGCGCTCGCGCAGATGCCAGAGGAACCAGAGCTGGCGCTCGTTGACGCCGAAGTCGACCTCGCCGGTCATCGTCGTCGCCCAGGCGAGGAAGCCGGGGCTGAACAGCTCGCGCAGCTTCACCGGGTCGTACTCGCTCGGCACGGTCGCGGTGAAGCGGCGGTTGAAGTCGATCGACTCGAACTCGACCCGGCGGGCGAGGCGCCGGGTAACGTGCTCGTGCCCCTCGACCGACTCGACGTTGAAGGCGGGGATCACCTGCGCCAGGTCGGGCATGTGAGCCTTCGCCAGCAGCGCCGACGGCAGCAGCGCCTTGCCGAAGAAGCCCCCTGCCTCGACTTCGTCGGCGTCGCAGCAGGATCCCCAGAAGCCCTCGACGAGCTGCCCGGTGAGCCGGTTCGAGCCGCCGACGCAGAGCGCCACCGGCGCGTCCACGGGGTTGATCCCGCCGACCGGTTCGTAGGTCAGCTCGTGCCGCTCGCCGTAGCGGCGCACGATCTCGGCCCACGCGCTCGCTTCCTGCTTCGCGCCCATCCCGCGATCCTATGGGGGTAGGATGGCCGCATGGTCATCGTGCTCATCATCATCGTTGTCATCGTCGCGATCGTCGGCCTCTACTACGTCGGCAAGCGCAACTCGATCATCGCCTCGCGCAACCGGGTCGACGAGTCGTGGAGCGGGATCGACGTACAGCTCAAACGGCGTCACGACCTGGTGCCGAACCTGGTCGAGACGGTCAAGGGCTACGCGACGCACGAGAAAGAGACCTTCGAGAAGGTGACGCAGGCACGCGCCGACGCGATGTCGGCGCAGAGCGTCGGCGACACGGCGAAAGCCGAGCAGGGCCTGACGGGGGCGCTCGCCGGGCTGCGCGCCGTCGCCGAGAACTACCCGACGCTCCGCGCGACCGAGAACTTCCAGCAGCTGAGCCGCAACCTCTCCGAGCTGGAGGACGAAATCCAGGCCTCGCGGCGGATCTACAACTCCAACGTGCAGTCCTACAACACCTCGATCCAGCAGTTCCCCGGCTCGATCATCGCCAACCAGGGCGGCTTCACGGCGCGCGAGTACTTCGAGATCGAGGACAAATCCGAGCGCCAGCCGGTCGCCGTCAGCTTCGACAAATAGCGCGGTCTTCTAAGCTTCGACCATGAGTGCGACGACGACCACCGAGGCGACTCAGTGGATCTGCGAGAGCTGCGGCTTCATCTACGACCCGGCGGTGGGCGACCCCGACGGCGGAATCCCGCCCGGAACCTCCTTCGAGGACATCCCCAGCGACTGGTTCTGCCCCGTCTGCGGCGCCAGGACCTCCGACTTCCGCCCCCTCGAGCCGGGCGAGGCCTAGGCCGCCGAGGACAAGCCGCCGCGTGACCTACGACTACGACTGGATCGTCGTCGGCTCCGGCTTCGGCGGATCCGTCTCGGCGCTGCGCCTGGCCGAAAAGGGCCACGACGTCGCGGTGCTCGAGTGCGGCAAGCGGTTCGGCGACGACGACTTCCCGAGCTCGACCTGGGACAGCCGGCGCTACTTCTGGGCGCCGCGGGTCGGGATGAAGGGGATCTTCCGGCTGAGCCTGTTCCGCGACGTCACCGTGGTCAGCGGCTGCGGGGTCGGCGGCGGCAGCCTCGGCTACGCGAACACGCTCTACGTCCCTCCCGCCCAGTTCTTCGAGGACCCGCAGTGGGCCGACCTCGACGACTGGCAGGCGCGGCTGGCGCCGCACTACGAGACCGCGCAGCGGATGCTCGGCGTCACCGTCCACGATCGCGACGACCCGGCCGACCAGCTGCTGCGCGAGCTCGGCGAGGAGCTCGGCGTCGCCGATACCTACAGCAAGACCCCGGTCGGCGTCTACCTCGACAACCCGGGAGAGACCGTCGCCGACCCCTACTTCGAAGGCGGCGGCCCGGAGCGCACCGGCTGCATGCAGTGCGGTCGCTGCATGGTCGGCTGCCCGCACGGAGCGAAGAACACGCTGGTCAAGAACTACCTCTGGCTGGCCGAGCAGCGCGGCGTCGAGGTGCAGGCGGAGCGCACGGTGACCGACATCCGGCCGCTCGACGCCGCCGACGGCAGCGACGGCTACGCGGTGACCAGCGAGCGCTCCGGCATGCTGCGCGGGCGCCACAGGCGCACGCTGAAGGCGCGCGGCGTGATCGTCGCCGCCGGGGCGCTGGGCACCAACAAGCTGCTGCAGCGCTGCCGGCTGGGCGGCTCGCTGCCGAAGATCTCGCCGCGCCTCGGTGAGCTGGTGCGGACCAACAGCGAGAGCCTCCTCTCCGTGCGCGTGCCTGCCGACTACCCCGAGGATCTGAGCCGCCGGGTCGCGATCACCTCGAGCATCTACCCCGACCCGCACACCCACATCGAGACCGTCACCTACGGCAAGGCCGGCGACTCGATGAGCACGCTGAACACGCTGCTGGTCGGCGACGGGACGCGGGTCACCCGGCCGCTGAAGCTGCTCGGCCAGATCGTCCGCCACCCGGTCAGGTTCGCCCAGGTGCTGTGGCCGTTCGGCACCTCGCACCGCACGATCATCCTGCTGGTCATGCAGACGCTCGACAACGCGATCGCGCTGCGGCCGAGGCTGACGCGCCGCGGCGAGGTGCGGCTACAGACCGAGCAGGACCCGGAGCGGCCCAACCCGACCTTCATCCCGGTCGCCAACAAGGCCGCCGAATGGTTCGCCAAGCGCACCGGCGGGATCGCCCAGAGCTCGATCATGGAGGCGACGCTGAACGTGCCGACGACCGCCCACATCCTCGGCGGCGCGGCGATCGGCCACGGCCCCGAGGACGGCGTCGTCGACGCCCGCCAGCGCGTCTTCGGCTACGAGAACCTGATGGTCTGCGACGGCGCGGCGATCCCGGCCAACGTCGGCGTCAACCCGAGCCTGACGATCACCGCGATGGCCGAGAACGCGATCGCCCGGGTGCCGCCGAAAGAGGGCGCAGAAACGCGCGACCTGCCGGAGGCCGCGCGTCCTGCTGTTCCTAGTCCCTAGCCACGGGCGCTACTGGGCAAATCGCTCCGCTACGTAGCCCCAGTTGACGACGTTCCAGAACGCGTCGATGTAGGCGGGGCGCTTGTTCTGGTACTTGAGGTAGTAGGCGTGCTCCCAGACGTCGCAGCCGAGCAGCGGGATGCTGCCGTCGAGCACCGGCGAGTCCTGGTTCGGCGTCGAGACGACGGCGAGGCCGGAGCTGTCCTTGACCAGCCAGGCCCAGCCGGAGCCGAAGCGGGTCAGGCCGGCTTTTTTGAACTCGTCCTTGAACGAGTCGAGGGAGCCGAAGGTCTCGTCGATCGCGCTCGCCAGCTCGCCGCTCGGCGCGCCGCCGCCGTCGGGGCTGAGCATCTGCCAGAAGAGCGAGTGGTTGAAGTGGCCGCCGCCGTTGTTGCGCACGGGGCCCTGCACCTCGCCGGGAATGGCGCTGAGGTTGCGCAGCACATCCTCGACCTCGCGGTCGGCCCACTCGGTCCCCGCCAGGGCTTCGTTCGCTTTGTCGACGTAGGCCTGGTGGTGCTTGTCGTGGTGGACGCGCATCGTTTCCTCGTCGATGTGCGGCTCGAGCGCGTCGTAGTCGTAGGGCAGATCGGGGACACTGAAAGCCATTGCTTCTCCTTGTCTTGATTTGAAAGTCACCCAGGAGCCTAACCAGATTGAATATCCGTTTCCCGGGTAGAAAATGGCCTCGGCCGATAACTACGCGATAGAGAAGGAATCCGAGCTGTGGCGGCGATTTGCGCGCGAGCGTGACCCGGCGATCCGGGAAGAGTTGGTGCGCCGGAACATGGACTTCGCGAAGCGGCTGGCGCTCCGCTACCGCGGCGCCAGCGAGTCCTTCGACGACCTGATGCAGGTCGCGAACCTCGGCCTGCTGGGCGCGGTCGACCGCTTCGATCCCGAGCGCGGCATCCCCTTCACCGCCTTCGCCTCGCCGACGATCCTCGGCGAGCTCAAACGCCACTTCCGCGACCGGGTCTGGACCGTGCGGGTGCCGCGCGGCCTGCACGACCGGATGGCGGAAGTCGACAAAGCGATCACCGCGCTGACCAAGGAGCTGCAGCGCTCGCCATCGGTCGGCGAGATCGCCGAGCGGCTCGAGGTCGAGCAGACCGATGTGCTCGAGGTGATGGAGGCCAACCACAACCGGCGTCCGCTCTCGCTCGACCGCCCAGCCGGCTCCGACGATTCAGAGGAGTCGCCGCCGACCGACTGGATCGGCGAAGAGGACGAGGCCTTCGAGCTGGTCGAGGGACGGATCGCGCTCGATGCCGCGCTTCCCTCCCTCGACGACCGCGAGCGCCTCGTGTTGCGGCTGCGCTTCGCCGAGGACATGACCCAGTCGCAGATCGCCGAGCGGATCGGCCACTCGCAGATGCATGTCTCGCGCATCCTGCGCCGCGCCCTGTCCCGTATGAGGGAGCAGATCAGGGAGCAGCGGCAAAGCGGATGACGAGGTACTCGCCGTCCGCGGACTCCTCGACCGAGAGTTCGTCGGCGAGCGCCTCGAGCGAGCCGCCGACGTCCGGCACCTGAAGCTCGGAGTGGATCCCCGCCGCCGCGCCCCGGTCCATCGGCCCGAGCCGCAGCGCGATTCCCTCGCCGCGATCGTCGAGGCCGAGCCTGACCTGGGCGTCGGCGAAGCGCAAGGGCGCCGCAGCGGCGATCGCGTCGGTCACCAGCACCGCGTCGGAGAGCCGCTCGACCGAGAGGTCGCGCCGTGCGGCGAGGGCGCCGACGACCCGCGCCAGCACCGGGCCGAGCAACTCCGGCCGGTCGGTGACCAGCTCAGTCGTCTCGTGCAGGTCGGCCTCCATCCTCACCGGGTCGCCGTCGATGCTGCCGGCGGCGCCGCCGCGCAGCGGCAGGCGCATCTTCACCTCGGTGCCGCAGTCGACGCCGCCCGAGATCGCAAAGCTGGTCGAGAGCGCGGCGATCAGCGAGAGGCCGAGGCGCAGGCTGCCGCGCTCGACGTCGGCCTGCGGCTGGATGCCGATGCCCTCATCGCGGACCGTTACGGTCAGCCCGTCCTGGTCGGGATGCGCATCGACGAACAGCGGGCCGGCAGCGCCCTGGTAGGCGTGGACCGCGACGTTCATGCAGGCCTCGGTGACGACCGTCTTCAGGTCGGCGACGCCGGCCTCGTCCATGCCGATCTCCTCCGCGAGCCCGGCTAGGGCATGGCGCACCACGGCGACGTTCTCGGCTTTCGCCGGAAGGGTCATTCGAAGCCCCCTGGGCTTTTGGCTGATCGTCGAGTTCTCGGGCATGAACCGCAATCTCCCGCTGGGGACCTAGTTTCCCCGCGGAGCCCGAGAATAGCCCTCGGGCATGAAGTATCGGACTACCCTCGGCGGCGCTCCGCAAAACCAATCGGACGCGGCGAATCGCACCGATTCCCCTGCGATAGCATCGGCAGCGGTGAGCCCGCTTCCCTTCGAGGTACGAAAAGAGACGCTCGACGGCGGCGTCGAGGCGATCAAGGTGCTCGGCGAGCTCGACATGAACACGGCTCCGGAGCTGGAGCGAGCGCTGGAGGAGGCGATCGCCGACCCCGACGCCGCGGTGATGCTCGACCTCTGCGACTGCGAGTTCATCGATTCGACCGGAATCGCGCTGATCGTGCGCTCCTGGCAGCGGCTGGACGGCGGCGATGGCTCCCAGGGGCGGCTGGTGCTCTGCTCGCACAACCACCAGGTGCGACGGCTGCTCCAGATCACCGGGGTCGAATCGACGATCTCGCTGCACGAGCGCCGCGACGCGGCGCTCGCCGAGCTGCGCGCCTGAGTTCTAACTTCCTTTAGCGCGGTCGAGGTTTTCATCGCTATGCGGTCCAAACCTCGACCGCGGCCCCGCCGGCGTCACCGGCGCCCACCCCGAGGCCACCTATCCCGACCTCGCCCAGAACGGCAACGGCCGCCTGCGCGAAGCCGCCCTACTGGGTATCGACGGCCCGGTAGAGGTTTGAACCGCTATGCGAGCCAAAGCTCTACCGCGCTTGGGGCGCCGTGCTTAACGCCGCGGCGAGTGGGTAGCCGTCCGTCATGCCCGCCCCGCGCAGGAGAGTGCCCCGTGAGCTCTTTGAGACGCGGACCCACAGCTGGCACGCCGTCGGCCTCGGCGAGGAGCTCGAATCTAGCTCCTCGCCGCGCGGGCTCGGCAGCCTGCTGATCGCGCTCGTCGTCATCGCCGCGACGATGGTCGTCTATTACCAGCGCCACGAGTGGCTGCCGGGCTACGGAGTCTGGGTCAAGGCCGCCACCGCCGGGGTGCTGGTGATCGTCGGCTCGGTCGCGGTGCATTGGCTGGTCCGGGCGGTGTCGCCGCGACTGTTCCGCAGGCTCAATCCCGCCACCGCCGGCACCCTCGGCTTCCTGATCCGCCTCTTCACGATGTCCGTCGTGGTGATCGTGGCCCTGCGCGTTGCCGGGATCAAGGCCAGCACGCTCGCCCTCGGCGGCACGATCACCGCAGTCGTCTTGGGCCTCGCCGCGCAGCAGTCGCTGGGCGGGATCTTCGCCGGGGTCGTCCTGCAGAGCACCCGCCCCTTCCGGGTCGGCGAACGGGTGCGCCTGGTCGGCGGCTTCCTCGGCGGGCAGCAGGAAGGCACCGTCAGCTCGCTCGGGCTCTTCTACACGACGCTCGCCCAGGGCGCCGATCGCATCCAGATCCCCAACAGCGTGATGATCAACGTAGCGGTGGTGCCGATGCGCGAGCCGGAACGGATCTACCTGCGGGCGCGCTTCGCCGGCGATGCCAGCCCGCAGCAGATCGAGCGGCGCCTGCTCGAGACGGTCGACACCCCCACCCGCTACCCCCCGTTCGTGGCCCTCGAGGAGATCGACGAGGACGGCGTCGTGTTGCGGATCAGCGCCACGCCGCTGCGCCCCGGCGACGGCTCGCAGCTTGCCGAGGAAGTGCTCGAAGCGCTGCGCCGCAGCCCCGCCGGCCCGGTGTCGGTCGACGACCCGGTGGCCTCGTCCTAGCCTCCGTCGTCGACCGTCCCGCACCTGAGGACGTCAGTCGCGGCCGTGGGACGATCGCGCGAGCCGCGCGCGATAGCCAGCATCGCAACGTCGTCCTCGAGCCTGCCCTCGGTGAAGGAATGCAGCGAGCGCTCGAGCCGCTGCACGGCGAGCGCCGGGTTGCGGGCGCCGCTGAGCTGGCCGCGGAGGCGCATCTCGCCGAAGCGGCCCTCGGCCCCCTGCGCCTCGGTGATGCCGTCGGTGACGACGACGATCTGCTGACCGGGTTCGACCTCGGCCCGCGAGATGCTCCACTCGGCGTCGGGGAAGGCGCCGAGGACCGGGTCGGCCGCAGCGACCTCGCTGACCTCGTCGCCGTCGACGAGCAGCGGCGGCGGGTGACCGGCGACCGCCAGGCGCACCGGCTCCGACGAATCCTCGCTGAGCGTCATCACGACGAGGCTGCACAGCGCCGAGTCGCCGCGCGCGAGCAGAGCGCGGTTCAGCGTGCCCAGGGCGACCAGCGGGTCGTCGGTGAGCACGGCAGCGGTGCGCAACGTGTGGCGGGCGACAGCGGTGATCGAGGCCGCGTGGGCGCCGCGGCCGGTGACGTCGCCGATCGCCAGCATCCAGCCCCCCGGCACGCGAAAGAGGTCGTAGAAGTCGCCGCCGACTTCGTTCTCCGCCCCCGCCGGCCTGTACATCGCCGCCACCGACCAGCCGGGGATGTGCGGCAGCGGCGGCGGCAGCAGGCTGCGCTGCAGGGTCTCGGCGATCTCCGCCCGCGCCCGCTCGGCCCGCTCGAGGCCGGCGAAGAGGCCGGCGTTGTCGAGCGCCAGGGCGATCCGGCCGGAGAGGATCCAGGCGAAGCGCGAGTCCTCGCGCTTGTAGCGGCGCCCCGACCAGGCGACCGCGATCGTCAGCGCACCCGTGACCTCGCCGCGCGCCTGCAGGGCGACGGTGACCGCCGAACGCATGTCGAGGCGGCGCAGGAACTCGAAGTCCTCGTCGTCGTGCGAGAGGCCGCGCAGATCGTCTTCGCAGACCCGCTCGTAGAAGCGCGGCTCCAGCGAGGACTCGTCGGCGACCATGCGCGGCGGGGTCGATGGCATCCGTTCGGCGAGCCCGCGCTCGAACTCGGGCTTGGCGCCCGCGGCGACCCGCACGGCCGCGCGGCGCGGCACGCGGCTCTCGTCGAGCACATCGATCATGCAGAAGTCGGCGATCTGGGGCACGAGGATCGCGCAGATCGCGTCGAACGTCTCCTCCAGCGGCGCCCCGGCGTCCGAGACCGCGGCGATGTCGGCGAGGATCTGGAAGCGCTGCCGGGCGCGGCGCTCGCGCATCGCCATCAGCGCCAGCAGGAGCAGCACGACCAGCGCCGCAACGGCTCCAACAGCTATCGCGATCCAGTCGATTCCAAGCCTCCGGTAGCCATCCCACCTGTACTGAAAAGACAGTAGCGACTACCGCCGCTCGAAGTCGACGCTGATCTGCTGCGAGTCCTCGCGCGCCTGGGCCTTGGCGATGGCCCGCATCACCCGCTCGTCCTCCTCGCGACCCGCGCCGAGCAGGCTGCGCGGCCAGAGCTCGCGCTCGCGGACGACGTTGAGCTCGGCGCTGAGCACGGTCAGTATCGCGCCGAGGTTGATCCAGACGAGCAGGCCGAGCACCAGGGCGAAGGTGCCGTAGGCGGGCGCCGCGTTGCGCACCTCGTGCGAGACGAACCAACCGCCGACGAGCTGCAGCCCCGACCAGCCGACCGCCGCGAGCACTACGCCCGGCAGCAGCTTGGAGAAGGAGGCCTCGCGCGCGCCGAGCAGCGAGAAGAGGGCGCCGAAGACGAGCAGGTTGATCCCGATCGAGATCGCGATCCCGCCGACCGGGCCGAGCAGGCCCGAACCGCCGCCGACCAGGCCGGAGGCGACCGTCGAGGCGAGGGTCAGGGTGCCGAGGACGATCAGCAGGACCAGCGCCCGAAGGCGCGAGGTGAGGAAGTCGGGCCGGTCGCGGAAGGGGATGGCCCAGACGCGGTCAAGCGCGTGCTGGGTGGCGAGCACGACGCCGAAGCCCGCCCACAGCGAGCCGGCGATGCCGATCGCCAGCGCGACGCCGCTGCCCTCGAGCGAGCTGACCTGGATCTGTTCGCCGATCACCGGAAACTGGGTGAGCACCGAGTCGACCGCTTCCTGGCGCAGGTCGGGGTTGCCGGCGAGCACGTAGCCGAGCACGGTGGTCAGCAGCAGCAACAGCGGGAAGAGCGAGAAGAAGGCGCGGAAGGCGATCAGCGCGGCGAGGTTGCCGCCCTGATCGTCGCCGAACTTCTTCACCACGGCCAACGGCACTGCGAGCGCGGCGTGTCGCTGCTGGTAGCCGTCGATCGCCCGCAGGGGGCGCTTCACATCCATGGACATATGAATACCCGACTTCCGACTTCGGACCCCTCGGCGCGAGATTGTTCCGGCGATGCCGATCCTGCACAATCGGCCCTCGATGGTTCGATCGAGGGCTAGAGAGACGATCGCGCTCGTGGTCGGCGTCTGCTTGCTCCCGGCTGGGCTCTACGGCTGCGGCGGGAGCGAGCAGCCGGCGCTGGTGGCCGAAGCACCGCCATCCCAGGGCCACAGCCGGATCGCCGAAGAGCGGCCACCGCATCCGCAGCCGCCCTACGACGTCGCGCCGAAGCCGAGGCGCCGCAAGCCGGCGGCGCCGCCCAAGCCCGATCCCGAACCGGCGCCGAGCGGCGAAGTCGCCGACCCCTCCACGCTGCCGCCGGCCTCGGCCGGCACCAACGGGTCCCACGACCCGGCGGCAGCCGGCGAACGGGAGGAAATCACGCCGCGGACGATGGAAGAGCTCGCCCGGCAGACCGAATCGAAGAGCGCCGTCCTGCTCAACGGGGTCGCGCTGGCGCCACCCGGCGCCCCCGAGCGGATCAAGGCGGCGATCAGCGCCGCCAACCAGATCATCGGCCGTCCCTACATCTGGGGCGGCGGCCACGACTCCTGGTACTCGCGCGGCTACGACTGCTCCGGCGCGGTCAGCTACGCGCTCGCCGGCGGCGGCTTCCTGCAGGCGCCGCTCGACTCGACCCGGCTGATGCGCTGGGGCGCCCCCGGCCGTGGCCGCTGGCTGACCGTCTACGCCAACCCCGGCCACACCTACGCGGTGATCGCCGGGATGCGCTGGGACACCGTCGGCGACGCCCGCGGCACCGGCCCCCGCTGGCACCCGGCGCTCCCCTACCCCGAAGGCTTCGTCGCCCGCCACCCGCCGGGGTTCTGAGGCGCCCGAAGTAGCATCGACCCGATGAAGCTCTTGGTGGTCGAGGACGAGGCGGCGATCGCCGACTTCCTCGAGCGCGGACTGGCGGCCGAGGGCTACGAGGTGAGCGTGGCCGGCGACGGCGTCGAGGGCGAGCGGCTGGCGCTCGCCGACGGCTTCGACCTCGTGGTGCTCGACCGCATGCTTCCGGGGCGCGACGGGCTCGAGCTGCTCGGCGCGATCCGCACCGCCAAGCCGGCGCTGCCGGTGATCGTGCTGACCGCCAAGGGCGAGGTCGCGGACCGGGTCGAGGGCCTCGACAGCGGCGCCACCGACTACATGACCAAGCCCTTCGCCTTCCCCGAGCTGCTGGCGCGAGTGCGGGCGCGGCTGCGCCAGCCCGCCGGCGACGCGCCGACCGTGCTCGAGGCGGCCGGCATGCGGCTCGATCTGCTCTCCCGCCGGGTCGAGCGCGACGGCGGCTCGGTGCGGCTGCCCGAGCGCGAGGCTGAGCTGCTCGCCTACCTGATGCGCCGCCCCGGCCAGGTCTGCACGCGGGCCGAGATCCTCGCCGCGGTCTGGCGCTACGACCACGACCCCGGCACGAACATCGTCCAGGTCTACATCGGCTACCTGCGCCGGCGGCTCGCCCAGCTCGGCTCGCCCGCCCCGATCGAGACCGTGCGCGCGGCCGGCTACCGCCTGGCGGACGACCGGTGAGGCAGGTCTGGGCGCGGCTCGGGCTGCGCGCCCGCCTGGCGCTGGCGATCGGCGCGATCATCGCCGCCGCCTTCCTCGCCGCGCTGGTAGCCGTGCGGGTCGAGCTGCGCGACGAGCAGGGAGCGGTGCAGCGCGACTCGCAGGCCGAGGTCGAGCGCACGGTGCTCGTCGCCGGCGGGATCGCGCTGGCCGGGGCGCTGCTCGCCGGCTACCTCGTCGCCGCCGCCTTCGAGCAGCGCTTCAGCCGGCTCGACGAGGCCTTGCTGCGCCAGCGGCGCTTCGTCTCCGACGCGTCGCACGAGCTGCGCACGCCGCTGACGGCGATCCGGGGCCAGCTGGAAGTGCTTGCCCGGCAAGAGCAGCCGGACGCCGCCGAGGTGCGCAGGGTCGAGCGGCTGGCGCTGACCGAGACGGCGCGGATCGAGCGGCTGGTCGACGACATGCTGCTGCTCGCCCGGCTCGAAGAGGACGCCCGCCTGCGGCCGGAGCCGGTCGCGCTGCCGGAGTTCCTCGAGCGCTTCGCCGCCGACGGATCGTCGGCCGGAGCCGAGCTGGGCGAGCTGCCCCGCGGGACGCTGCGCGGCGACCCCGAGGCGCTGACCCAGGTACTGCGCAATCTCGTCGGCAACGCCCGCCGCCACGCCGGTCCAGAGGGACGCGTCGCGCTGGCCGCATCCACTCACGACGGGCGCCTGACGGTGTGCGTCGACGACGACGGACCGGGCATCCCGCCGGCCGAGCGCGAGCGCGTCTTCGACCGCTTCCATCGCAGCGAGGCGGCGCGCGACCGGCGCTCGGGCGGGGCGGGCCTGGGGCTGGCGATCGCCCGCCAGATCGTCGAGCTGCACGGCGGCCGAATCTGGGCCGAGCGCTCGCCGCTAGGCGGCGCCCGCGTCGCCTTCGAGCTCGGCAGCTTCCAGCCGGCGTCGACCTAGTAGGCAAGCGCGGTCGAGCTTTCGACCGCTATGCGACTCAAACCTCGACCGCGCTCGGTTGTTCTAGCTCGGCAAGGCGTAGATCTTGCCGTTCGCCTCCAGCACCCGGCGCGGTTCGAGCGGCGTCGGCGGCGGCCCGGCGATCACTTCGCCGGTTTCGGCGCTGTACTCGCCGCCGTGGCAGGGGCAGACGATCGTCCCGCCCTCGTAGCCGACCGTGCAGCCGGCGTGCGTGCAGACGGCGCTGAACGCCCTGATGCCGCCGTTGGAGTCGCGGATCACGATGTCCGGGGCGCCGTCGGCCGGGTCGCTGTAGGTGGCGGCGCTGCCGCTCGGCAGCCGCCTGGCCGGTCCGAGCTCGACCGCGTTCGAGGGGACCTTCGACGCCCCGCGGCCGGAGCCCGCCTGTCCCGCCTCGCCGCCCCCCGAAGCCGCCGGCCTGCCGCCGCTGTGCCCCGATCCCGGGGGCGATCCCTGGGCGAGGCTGCGCGGCGCCGAGTAGGCGCCCTTGGCGAGCAGCGAGATGCCTGCGACCGCCGCCGCGGCGGCGCCGAGCTCGAGCAGCAGCGTGCGCCGGGTCGAGCCGGGGTCCAGCGCGACGGCGTCCCCCTCCTCGACGTCGAAGGGCCGCAGCCGCGTGCGCTGGGCCACCGCCGGCCGGTCGACGAGATTGTCGAGGGCCGGCTGGCCCTCGGCGCCGGCGAGCACGAAGGGCAGCCAGGCGAAGGTGAAGACGAGATCGGGGCCGAGGAAGTAGGGGGTCGTGTGCCAGCTCGCGGTGAGGAAGAGCAGGAAGTTGAGCCCGAGCCCGCCCGTGGCGGCGGCCCTGGTGTAGAGGCCGCTCGCGGCGAGCAGGCCGATCGCTATCTCGGCCAGCGCCACGCCGATCCCCGCCTCGACCGGGATCGGGATCGCGAACGTCTTGAGGATGAAGCCACCAGGCGTGCCGCTGGCGAAGCCTTCGAGCTGGCTGCCGATGTAGGTCGGCGCGCCGGCGTGCAGGAAGCCCGGGTCGCTGAGCTTCTGGATCCCGGCGTAGACGAAGGTGACGCCGAGGAAGAGGCGCAGCGGCAGCAGGGCGATCGCCGGCGATACGGAGCGCATTCGCATGGCCGAAACGCTCGCCGCCACGCCTAAACAGCCGCTGAGACGCCGATTAGAGATCTCTCACCGATCCCTTAGGCGGCGGTGAGCCTCGGCCGACAGGGTGCCGAACGATGCAGACCGAGCAGGCACTCCCCGCGATGCGTGCCGTCCGGCCCGTGGCAGGGGACGGCGTCGCCGGCAACGCCAGGCTTACCGGCGGCGCGGCGGCGCTGCTGCTCGTGTTGCTGGCGGCCGAGGGGGCGACGATCCCGTTCATCGGCCAGCTGATCGGGCCGCACATCTTCATCGGCGTGCTGCTGATCCCGCCGGTGCTGCTGAAGCTCGCCAGCACCGGCTACCGCTTCGCCCGCTACTACTCCGGCAACCCGCCCTACCGGCGCAAGGGGCCGCCTGCCGCGGCGATGCGGCTGCTCGCGCCCGGCGTCGTCGCGACCACGCTCGCCCTCTTCGCGACCGGCGTCTGGCTGATGGTCGAAGGGCCGAAGAACGACATGGTCGTCTTCCTGCACAAGGCGAGCTTCATCGCCTGGGTGGCGCTGATGACCGTCCATGTGCTCGGCCATCTGCTCGAGGTGCCGCGCCTGGCGACGCCCGACTGGCGGCGGGCGGGCGGGCGCGACGCCGCGCTCGCCGGCTCGGGGATGCGGGTCAGCCTGCTGATCGCCTCGCTGCTCGCCGGTCTGATCTTCGCCCTGGCGACGCTCTCGCTGGTCGGACCGTGGGTCGCGGCGCAGGTCGGCGGCTGACCGCTGCCAGCCGACTCGATTGCCATTTACCCGCAAGGTACGGGGTAACTCGCGGCGAAACGTGATCCTGTCCATGCGATTGTGTTTCATTTGACGCGAGATGGGTACAGGGCCCGTCCAAATGAGCAGTGAGCTGCGCCGCCGATTCTTCGCGCGGGGCGATGTCCACCCGCGAGCGTGGCCCGACGGGCCGGCGCAGCTGCACGCCGAGTGCCTGGTCGAGGGCGCCGACCCCAAGGTCGAGGTCACCGCCCGCTTCAGCCAGGCGATCCGCAGACAGGTCCGCGACGCCGACGGCAACCTGATGCAGAGCCTGATCGCAGCCGGCCAGCGCTACGAGGGCGGCGAAGAGCTGGAGGAGCATGAGGTGACGCTCGCCGACCTGCCCAACCGCACAGCCGAGCTGCGGACCGCCGGCCAGCGATGCGCCGAGCTATGTGAGCGCGACGCGCCGACCGGGATGATCGCCTGGAGCTGGGAGCCGCTGCACGCTACGGTCGAAGCCTGGGTCGACGAGATCTCCCCCGGCCTGCGCCGCGTCCGCGTCGAGCTCGCCAACCGGCTCGAATGCGACCGCGAGGCCGCCAACCACGCCGACCTGCGCACCCTGCGCGGCGCCCACCTGCTGCTGCACAGCCCCGACGGCGCCTTCGTCTCCCTCGCCCAGCCGCCCGCCCGCCTGCGCGCCCAGGCGACCGAATGCCGCAACGAAGGCCTCTGGCCCGCCCCGATCGGCGAGGCCGGCGACCGCCGCACGATGCTCGCCGCCCCGGTCCGCCTCGAGGACTACCCGCGCCTCGCCACGGCCGACTTCCGCCTAACCGCCGCCGCCTAGCGGTTCAGCGGAACCGCCCCCGTCGCCCCGCTCTGAGATAATCGCCTCCTTCGGGGCGTGGCGCAGCCTGGTAGCGCGCACCGTTCGGGTCGGTGAGGTCCCCGGTTCAAATCCGGGCGCCCCGATGTAGACAACAACGTCCGGTCCATTTGAGATGCTGCTCGGATGCCTGACTCGCCAGGGAAGAAGGCCTTGTTGGAGCTGGTAGCGGCTCCCGCGATCGAGAAGCGGATTCTGGTCGCTCGCGACCGGCAGGTAATGCTCGACGAAGACTTGGCGGACCTCTATGGCGTCGAGACGAA
>DATFMX010000019.1:0-14656 GCA_035266685.1 Solirubrobacterales bacterium | reverse complement strand
CGAGTTCGCCCGCAAACGGCGGATGATGGTCGGCCTCTGGGACATCGTCGTCGGCGAAGGGATGCTGCGCCCCGGCGGCTACCCGCCGCTGTACGCGTTCGAGCTCGCCTCGCACCGGCTGCTGCGCTACGCGACCCCCTTCCTGCACCTGCTTGCCCTCGGGGCGAACGTCGCCCTGCTCGGCCAGGGCTGGATCTACGCCGTCACGCTGGCCGCCCAGGTCGCGCTGCTCGCCGCCGCGCTGCTGAGCCGCGCGCTGCCGCTGGCGCCGCTGCGCTTCGCCCGCTATTACGTCTCGACCACCGCCTCGATCGCGCTCGGGCTGTGGGACAGGGCGCGTCACGGCGCGCCGGGCGCCTGGGACAAGGCGGAGGGGACGCGCTGATGCCGCGCCCCCTCGACATCCTGATCGCCGCCGCCGCCCTGGTCGTTCTCTCACCGGTCCTCCTCGTCGCGGCGATCGCGATCAAGCTGGGCAGCCGCGGGGCCGTGATCTACCGCCAGACGCGGGTCGGCCTCGGCGGGCGCGAGTTCGAGCTGCTGAAGCTGCGGACGATGGAGCTCGGCTCCGACCCCGTCGGCGTCGGTACGGTGGTCGCCCGTGACGACCCACGCGTCACCGCCGCCGGCCGCTTCCTGCGCCGCACCTCGCTCGACGAGATTCCCAACCTGGTCAACGTGCTGCGCGGCGAGATGGCGATCATCGGCCCGCGCCCGACGATCCCGGCGCAGGTCAAGGACTACACGCCCTTCCAGCACCGCCGCCATGAGGTGCGCCCGGGGCTCACCGGCTGGGCGCAGGTGCAGGGCCGCGCCGGCATCCCCTGGGAAGAGCGGATCGAGCTCGACGTCGAGTACGTCGAGCGCCGCAGCTTCGGCCTCGACGCGCGCATCCTCGCCAAGACCGCCTGGCTGCTCGTGACGGGCCACGGCCTCGCGCCGGATTGACCCTCCGCGGTCGAGGTTTGAACCGCATAGCGGAGCAAAGCTCTACCGCGCTCGGGGAATTAGGGTTGGGGTGTGGCCGACCGACCCGAAGTCAGCCTGCGCCCCTTCGAGCCCGGCGACGCCGCGGCGGTGTGCCGCTGGTTCAACAACCCGCAGGCGACGAAGACGCTGATGGAGCAGCGCGACGGCTTCTCGCTGGAGGAAGCCGAAGCCTGGGTCGGGCGGGCGATGGGCGACTCGGGCGAGGACCGCAAGTACGCGATCGTCGTCGAGGGCTACGACGAGCCCGTCGGCTTCACCGCGCTCTACGGCCTCTTCCGCCAGACCGCGCCGGAGCTCGGGGCGCTGATCGGCGACGATGTGCGCGGCAAGGGAGTCGGCCGCCGCGCCGAGGCGCTGACGATCGCCAGGGCCTTCGACGAGTTCGGCGCCCACCGCGTCTACGGTCGCATCCCGGCCCGCAACGAGATCGCCAAGAAGACCGTGACGGGGCTGGGCTGGAAGCACGAGGGGACGATGCGCGGCCACCTGAAGCGGCCCGACGGTACGGACGACTGCGAGGTCTGGGGCGTATTGCCCGAGGAGTTCCGCGCCGCGGCGGCGGACCTCCTCCCGTGACCCGCGGGCGCGCCGAGCTGCTCGCCGACCGCGGCGCGGCGGCCGAGAGCGAGGAGCTCTTCCGCTCGCGCACCTTTCTCGACGTCGAGGGCGTCACTCACACGCTGCGCATCGACGCCGACGGCACGACGCTCGTCGCGCCGCTGATCGTCCGCGAGATCCCCGGCAGCGACGCCCGCGACGCGATCTCCCCCTACGGCTATCCGGGAATAGCCCCATCTCCCGAGCGCGGTCGAGGTTTGAACCGCATACCGAACCAAAGCTCGACCGCGCCTGGGGAGGGAGTGCTCGACCCGGCTGAGGTCGACTTCTCAGCCACCGGCCTCGTCTCGATCTTCATCCGCCACACGCTCGGCGCGCCGCCGCTGGCCGGGGCGGCGGAGCGCAACGTCGTCCAGATCGCCGACCCGGCGCAGCCGGCGAAGAGCCGCGGCAGCGACCGCAACCGGATCAACAAGAACCGCCGCGCGGGCTACGAGGTAGCGGTCGTTCCCGGCCCGCAGACGACGCCCGCGCAGCGCGCCGGCTTCCTCGCCGCCTACGAGCAGACGATGCGCCGCACCGGCGCCGCCGAGCGCTACTTCTTCGGCGCCTCCTACTTCGACCGGATCCTCGAATCGGACCACGCCTGGCTGGCGCTCGCCCACGCCCCCGGCGGCGAGGTCGCCGCCGCCTCGCTGACCGTGCGCAGCGACGGCTTCCTCCACTACTACCTGAGCGGCAGCGCCGACGCGCAGCTGCGCGACTCGCCGATGAAGAACGTCGTCGCGGCGCTGGTCGGGCTTTCGGCCGAGCAGCGCCTGCCGCTCAACCTCGGGGGCGGCCTCTCTCGCGGCGACGCCCTGGAGGAGTTCAAGCGCGGCTTCGCCAACCGCGAGCAGCCCTGGCATGTCTCCGAGATCGTCAGCGACCGCGCCATCTATGACCGTCTCTCGGCGGGAAAAAACGCCGGCGAATTTTTTCCCGCCTACCGTTCCCAGTAGTCCTGGCCAAGCAGTTCAAGGACACAGGGAGCGCGGCGTGCTCTGCACGCGAGCGACCGAGGACGCAGAAATGCGCCGCGCCAGGACTACTGGGGCTGGATGGGCGTCGGGCCTTTGATGCTGAAGCCGTTGACCGGCTCGCCGCCGTATTTGCCCCACTCTTCCTTGCCGAAGTCGCGGATCGCGTCGAGCGTGATCTCGCCCTTGTATTCGGGGCAGCCGAGCAGTTTGGTCCAGGCCGTCGCCGCCACCGCGTATTCCATCCTGTCGTTGGGGAAGAGCAGCGCTCCGCCGTACAACGAGTCGTAGAGCCCCTTCAGCGCCAGCTGGTCTTCTTCCGGCAGTTCGGGGTCGTACTGGATCTGCACGCGGCCGTGCTCGAGCGAGTGGACGATGAAGATTTCCCCGGGCATTTCGCTGTAGGCGCCGTCCGCCTGCTGGTAGGGCGATTCGGCGTGGTTGCCGGAGGTCGGTGGATCGGTCTTGTATTCGGGCGTCGGCGCGGTCGGCGGAATGTGTTCGTGCCCCTCGTCCTTGAGCTTCAGCTTCAGCACGCAGCCCGCCCGCTTTGCCGCCTGCTCGAGGTTCGACACCTTCACTTCCGCCGGCGCCGGTCCCGACCGGGTGTCGGGCTCGACCCCGTTGGTCGAGCCGCTCGCCTGGTTGATGTGCGCCGCGCCGCCGCTGTCACCGCCGCCCGAGGAGGCGACCGCCGCGACGATCCCGGCGACGACGAGCAGACCGACCAGCGCCGCGCCGCCGTAGACGGCGTACACCCGGCGTTTGTCCGACTTGGCCTGGCTGGACTCGCTTTCCTGCCTGGCCTGGCGGAGCCGCTCCCTCTCTTCCTCCCGACGGTTGGCCATGATTCCGCTCCTATCCTGGCACAGCCGCCGCGCCGTGGCCCTTGCCGTTGCTCCCCGCGGCCGGTCCCTTCGCCCCGGCCCAAACCTCGTCGAGGAAGCGCGACAGCTCTTCGTTCAGCCGCTTCGGCCGGGTTCGCCACTCGAGGATCGAGCGGGCCTCGACCATCCGCGCCCGCGGCAGCTCCTCGACCAGCATCCCGGAGTCGCTGAACGGGTGCAGGGGGTCGCCCGGGTGGCCGACGATGAAGGTGGGCCGGTCGATCAGCTGCCGCTGCTCGCGCCCCGGCGCGGTCTCGCCCAGCAGCAGCCCCTCGAGCACGGCGATCGACGGCCGCGGTCGCCGCCGCGCCCAGTCGAGGCCGATGTCGAGCAGCCAGTTGCTGCGGGGGACGAGCGAGGCGAGCCGCGAGCTGAGCTCGATCGCCGGGCGGCCGATCCGCAGCCCCAGCAGCACCGGCGCGAAGATCGCGGCGACGGCGGCGAGCGCGTTGTCGAGCACCGGCATCTCGACGAACAGCCCCTCGACCCGCTCCGGATGGCTGACCGCCAGCTCGAGCCCCACGTTGGCGCCGAGCGAGGTGCCGCCGACCACGGCCGTCTCGAGGCCGAGGTGGTCGAGCAGCGCCAGCACCTGCTCGGCGAACAGCGGCATCGAGTAGAGCCGCAGGTCGTCGGGCTGGTCGGAGCGGCCGTGGCCGAGCAGGTCGACGCAGATCACGCGGTTGCCGCGCCGCGCCAGCATCGGGCCGAGCCGCTCGAACATGCGGCGGTTCATCAGCAGGCCATGCACGAGGACGATCGGCCGCTCGCCCTCGCCGTACTCGTCGAAGCCGATCCGGTACCCCTGATAGCTCAGCGTTCCCATGGTCTACCGGTTTTTAGCGCACTGAGCACGGCGCGCGTCGCCGGGGCCCGGTTGAGCGCGTAGAAGTGGATGCCGGGCGCCCCGCCGGCCAGCAGCTCGGCGCTCTGCTGCGCCGCGTAAGCGACGCCGAGCGCGAACTCCGCGTCGGCGTCGCCGTCGACCGCGGCGAAGGCCGCCTCCAGCGGCGCCGGGATCGTCGCGTCGCAGAGCTCGCAGATCCGCTTCGTCTGGGCGAAGCTCGCGACCGGGATCACGCCGGCGATTATCGGCACATCGATCCCCTTCGCCCGCGCCGCGTCGACGAAGTCGAAGTAGACCTGGTTGTCGAAGAAGAGCTGCGTGATCAGGAAGGACGCGCCGGACTCGACCTTGCTCTTCAGGTAGTCGAGGTCGGTGTCGAGGTCGGGCGCCTCCGGGTGTACCTCCGGAAAGCAGGCGCCGCCGACGGTGAAGTCCCAGCGGTCGGCATCGCGGATGAACGCGGCAAGCTCGGCGGCGCTGCCGAGGCCGCCCTCGGGCTGGACGAAGTCCGGTTCGCCGCGCGGCGGGTCCCCGCGCAGGGCGAAGATGTTGTCGACTCCCGCCGCTGCGATCCGGTCGAGCGTCGCCGTCAGCCCCTCGGTGGTCTCGCCGACGCAGCTCAGGTGGGCCATCGTCTCCAGCCCCAGGTCGTCCTTCAGCGCCCGCGTGATCTCGACCGTGCCGTCGCGGGTCGCGCCGCCGGCCCCGTAGGTGACCGAGACGAAGTCGGGCTCGAGCTCGCGCAGCGAGCGCGCCGTGGCGAACAGCTGCTCGGCCGCCTCCTCGGTCTTGGGTGGGAAGAGCTCGACCGAGAAGACCGGCCGCTTGGCGTTGAGGATCTCGTCTATGTGCATCGGCGCAGCGTAGTAAGCCGCCCGCCGAGGAGGCGGCGCCCGGGCCTTTTCGCGGATTTTGCGGGATCGTCGTCGCGCCGCCCCTAGACGCCGCCAGGGCGCCGAGCTAAGTTGATCCTGCGACTGGGAAAGAGAGGCCCCGCGGAAGCCAGCGGGACACCGTCTTGAAGGTGGCGCAGAGAGCTTCTACGTGCGAAGGCTACGCGCGGGCAGGCTTGAGCGCCGTCCCCGGTCGCTTTTTGTTGGGCCGGGCTGCGAGTCGGCGGATGCACATCTGGCGGCGTCCGAGCCTCTCTCTAGCGTGGCGGGCGGTCATCCAGTGCCTGCCCTGATGACCGCAGCGCGCCGGGGCGTACCCGGGAGCTGGGCGTCGCCGGCGAGACCCGGAGGTACGCCGCGACTAGCCCGCCCACTCCCTACTCTTATCCGCGATGAGCGACGAGCTGCGCTACGAGCGCGTCGGGGCGGCGGCGCTGCTGACGATCGACCGGCCGGCGCGGCGCAATGCGATCGACGCGGCGGCGGCCGAGGCGTTCCGCCAGGGCTTGGCTGACTTCGAGGCCGACGAGGGCGCGCGGGTGCTCGTCCTCACCGGGGCCGGCGGCGAGGCCTTCTGCGCCGGCGCCGACCTGAAGGCGATGGACCTCGACGTCGACCACCCCCACGGGCCGATGGGCCCGACCCGGCTCACCCCGGCCAAGCCGGCGATCGCCGCCGTCGACGGCTGGTGCCTCGCCGGCGGGGTCGAGCTGGCGCTCTGGTGCGACCTGCGGATCGCCACGCCGCAGTCGACCTTCGGCCTCTTCGAGCGGCGCTGGGGGGTTCCCCTGGTCGACGGCGGCACGCAGCGGCTGCCGCGCACGATCGGCATCGGCCGCGCCCTAGAGCTGATCCTCACCGGCCGCCCGGTTCCGGCCGAGGAGGCGCTGCGGATCGGCCTGGTAAATGAGGTGGTGGACCCGGGTAGGCACCTGGACCGAGCCCTCGAGCTCGCCGAGAAGATCGCCAGCTTCCCTCAGCAAACCATGCTGGCCGACCGCCAAGCAGCCATCGAAGGCTTCGGGATGCCGCTCAAAGACGGCATTGCTCTAGAGCACAAGCTAGGCCGCGAGACCCTCCACGTAGCCGTCGAAGGAGCTTCCCGCTTCGCTTCGGGCGAGGGTCGACACGGAACGGGTGTGTAGAGGCCCCCGCTCAACCCTGCCGCGTCACCCGCCGCATCTCGTCTTCCGCCGCCTCCGGCCCCAGATAGGGCATCAGCACGGCGAAGACGAGGTCGGGCAGGATCCGCTTCAGCTCCGGCCCGCGCCCCGCCCTCACCTCGTCGAAGATCATCGAGGTGGCGCCGCCGATCGCGAAGCGGGCGGTGTCGGCGGGCAGTTCCTCGCCCTGACCGGAGTAGCGCCGGCCCTCCTCGAGGAAGGGCGTGAAGCGGGTCAGCATCGTGCGGTAGCGCTCGCGCGCGTCATCGCCGGCCGCGGTCACCTCGACCATCGCCAGGCGGGCGATGTCCGCCTCGGTGGAGAGCAGCCCGACCAGCGCACCGAGCCCGGCGGCGATCTGCTCCGGCCAGGGCTCGTCGGCGGCTGCTTCGAACGCCGCGGTCACGTGGGCGACGAGCACATCGAAGACCGCGTCGTAGGCCTCGAGGAAGCAGGCCTCCTTGCTCTCGAACATCTCGTCGAAGCCGTCCCGGCCGACTCCGGCGAACTCGATCACATCGGCGACCGTGGTCGCCTCGTAGCCCTTTGCCGCGGCCATCCTCACCATCGCCTCCAGCACCCGCTCACGCTCGGAGCGCACCGCATAGGCACGAGGCAGCTGAGGCGATTCCATCTATAGGCAATGTAGGGAAGCGCGGCCTCCCTGTCCAACCCCTGCCGCAGACAGAAGCCCTAGAGACGGGCTGCGCGCATCTCCTCGCTGGCCGCCTCGGCGCCGAAGTAGGGCAGCACGGCGAAGTACATGAACTCCGGCAGGAGCTCGCGAAAGCCCGCGGTGGCCCCGGTGGAGAGCCGCGAATGGACGATCGCGTGGATCCCGGCGACGATCCCCTCCGGAGCGATCTGAGGGGGCTCCTCGGACTCCTCCACTTCGTCCCTGGCCAGATCGATGAATTCAGCCGCCCTTTTCATCGCTTTGGCGCGTATCGCCAGCGCCTCCGGACCGGCCGAGTGGACGCCGACGACCACCCCGCGGCCGAAGTCGGGCTCGGCGTCGAGCGCGTCGAGCAGCCCTGTGAGGCCGGCGCGCAGCCTTCCCCTCCAGGTTTCCTGACTGGCCGCGGCACGCACGGCGATCGCTTGCAGCCGCGCGGTCCCCATCTCCAGCGCCGCCAGGTAGCAGGCGTCCTTGTCGGGGAACTCGTCGTAGAAGGCCTGCCTGTAGAGGCCGGTGCGGTCGAGAACCGTGCGTACAGAGGTCGCGTCGTAGCCCTCGGCGCCGACCGCCCGGAGCATTCCCTCGAGAATCCTTTCGCGCTTGGGAGAGTCCACGAGTTCGAGCGTGGGGGACTCGGGAAGTGATTCCACTGCCCTGATGCTGCCGGTCCCCGCAGCCCCTGCCTGGACGTTGGTTGCGGCCTGCTTCCCCATCGTTTCCCCTCCTCCGTGATCCAGGGAACAGCTTGTCTAGAGCTCGGTACTGTAGCGGTATGTCGCTCATCCGTCCAGCTTGAATCTTTTGACGCGGCGAGTAACTTGGATCTCGTGGCTGATCGGGTTACCCAGGCAACCAGAATGCCGCCGGGACGGCATCCGCTGCCGCGCGAGTTCATCACCCAGCACCAGCGCGCGCGGATCATCGCGGCGCTCGCCGAGGAGACGGTGGAGAAGGGCTACCGGGCCGTCACCGTGGCCGACATCGTCAGCCGCGCCGGGATCGCCCGCAACACCTTCTACGAGAACTTCTCCTCCAAGGAAGACTGCTTCCTCGCCGCTTCTGAGTTCGCGGTCAAAGAGGCGCTGCGCCGCGTCGTCGATGCCGCCAGCCGGGTCGACGCCTGGCCCCAGCGGGTCAACGCCGGCCTCGACGCCTTCCTCCACTACGTGGCGAGCGAGCCGGCGCTGGCGCGGACCTGCATCGTCGAGGCGCTCTCCGCCGGCCCCGCGGCGGTCGAGCGCTACGAACGCTCGATCCAGGCCTTCGTGCCGCTCTTCCGCATGGGTCGCAAGGTCGCGCCGAAGGGCGACAGCCTGCCGGGGACACTCGAGGAGACGATCGTCGGCGGGGTCTTCTGGATCATCTACCAGCGGATCGTGATGGGGCAGGTCGAGGAGATCGAGCAGCTCCTCCCCGAGCTGGTCGAGTTCTCGCTGACGCCGTACGTCGGCGCCGAGGCGGCCAAGCGCGCCGCGGCCGAGGCGCCGATCAAGCCTTCCAACGGCAAAGATTAGCCAGGGCGGGGATCGGCGGTCCCATGCGCTAGTGCTCGACACGCAGACCCCGGGACGCACCGGCGGCGCCGAGCGCGACGCGATCGTCGACGCGCTGATCGCGATCGCCGCCGAGCGCGGCTACGGGGAAACGACGATCGAGCTGGTGCTGGAGAGGGCCGGGCTCGACCGGCCCGCCTTCGACCGCCACTTCCGCGGCAAGTACGACTGCTTCCTCTCCGCCTGGCAGGAGCTCAACGAGGAGTGCCTGCAGACGATGGTGCGCGCCTACGAGAGCCGCGAAGAGTGGCCCGACCGGCTGCGCGCCGTCGCCTACGAGGTGATCGAGGGCCTCAGCCGCGACCCGAGCCGCGCCCACTTCGGGGTCGAGGTGCTGGCCGCCGGCGACGCCGCCCGGGCGCGGCGCGACATGACGATGCGGGTGATCGCCTCCTTGATCGACGCCGGGCGGCAGGAGATGGAGGACCCCGAAGCGGTGCCGCACACGACGGCCGAGGCGCTGGCGGGCTCCGCCTACGGCCAGATCTACTCGCGCGTCGTGCGTGGCGCAGTCGGGGAGTTGCCGGACCTGGTGCCGCAGCTGATGTCCGCCGCGGTGATGCCATATTTGGGTATCGAGGCGGCTATGTCCGAGCTGAAGCGGGAATCCGCCGCGCCAGACGGCTATGCTCGCGATGTGGCACGCAAGAAAACCGGCAAATCGGAGAACCCGACGCCCGACGCCGAGGGCTACCCGCCCGAGCTGGCGCGGCTGCCCCCGGGGCGGCACGGACTGCCCCGCGAGTTCGTCACCCATAACCAGCGGGAGCGGCTGATCGCCGGGATCGCCGAGGCGATCGCCGAGAACGGCTACTCGGGCACGACGATCGCCCACATCACCCGCGCCGCGGCGGTATCGCGCCGCACCTTCTACGAGCACTTCGAAAGCAAGGACGACTGCTTCGTCGCCGCCTACGACACGGTGATGAAGGAACTGCAGGAACGGGTCACCGCTGGGTTCGAGGAGACCGACGACTGGGCGCACGCGATCAAGGCCGGGATCGACGCGATGCTCGGGTTCCTCGCCTCGGAGCCGAACCTGGCGCGCCTCTGCATGGTCGAGGCGCTGGTCGCCGGCCCCGCCGTGGTCGAGCGCTACGACGCCGCGATCCAGAGCTTCGTCCCCTACTTCCGCGAAGGCCGCGAGGGCCGTCCGAAGGAGGTCCTCGACCGCCTCTCGGCGACGACCGAGGAAGCGCTCGTCGGCGGCATGGTCTCGCTGATCTCCCGCCGCATCATCGGCGGCAAGACCGAAGAGCTGGAGGACCTGCTCCCGGACCTGGTCGAGTTCACCCTGACGCCCTACCTCGGCAGTGCCGAGGCGGCGAAGATCGCGAAAGAGAAGTAAGCGGGGATCGCGAGGGCCGGTGTGTGCTAACTTAGGCCCATGCGTTTGCACATTAGTCTGGACGACTCGTTGGTGAGCGAGCTGGATCGATTCGCGGGGCGCCGCCAGAGGAGCGCCTTCATCACGCATGCAGTCGAGCGCACGCTGGACGAAGAACGGCGCTGGCGCGGGATCGAGGCGGCGCTTGGAGCAATCGACGATCACGGCCACGAATGGGATGAGGATCCCGCCGCCTGGGTGAGACGGGGTCGCCGTGAAGACGCGCACCGCACCGGATGAGCACGCGCACCTCATGTTGGGCTTGACATGTCTCAGCTTCTCCTCGACACGACAGTGCTGATCGACGCGCTTCGGGGTCGTGAGGCGGCCGAGCGCCTTCGGGAGCTGCGCGACGGGGGTGCACCGCCCTACATCTGTGCAGTCAACGTCGAGGAGGTATGGCGGGGGACGAGAGCGGGTGAGGAGGAGGCCGTGGGGAGCCTCCTCGCCGCCCTGCGCATCGCGCCGCTCGGGCGAGCCGAGGGGGAGCGTGCGGGGCATTGGAGGGCGAGCTTCGGGGCGGAGGGAATGACCCTCAGTCAGGCGGATTGCCTGATCGCCGCGGCGGCTGTCGGCGTCGGCGCCCGACTCGCGACCGGCAACCCGCGGGACTTCCCTATGGATGAGCTGGAGGTCGAGGACTGGCCGGTCGGCTGACGGCCACGGCCGCGGTGCGGATTTCGGCGTCGAGGGCCGTGGCCGCGGCGGACGCGGCCGCGGCGAAGTCCTCGCCTGAGGAGGCGTAGAGGATCGAGCGGGAGGCGGCGATCAGGTAGGCGTCGCTGCCCGCCTCGCGGTTGGCGGCGACGACCGCGGCGACGTCGCCGCCCTGGGCGCCGGCGCCGGGGATCAGGATCGGCATCTGCGGCGGCACGTCCTCGCGCACGGCGCGCAGCTCCTCGGGGTAGGTGGCGCCGACGACGAGGCCGCAGTTGCCGGCGCCGTTCCAGTCGCGGGCGACGGTGCGGGCGACGTGGCGGTAGAGGGGCAGGCCGTCGGCGAGCAGGTCCTGGAACTCGCCGGCACCGGGGTTCGAGGTGCGGGCGAGGACGAAGACGAGCTTCTCGCGGCGCTCGAGGAAGGGCGCCAGCGCCTCGCCGCCGAGGTAGGGGTGGACGGTGACCGCGTCGGCGCCGAGCTGCTCGAAGGCGGCGGCCACGTAGCCGGCGTTGGTCGAGCCGATGTCGGCCCGCTTGGCGTCGAGGATCACGGCCGCCTGCGGCGCCTCCGCCCGGATCGCCTCGACCGTCTCCTCCAGCGCCCGGAATCCATCGGCGCCGAGCGCCTCGTAGAAGGCGGAGTTGGGCTTGTAGGCGGCGGCGAGCTCCGCGGTCGCCGCGACGATCGCCCGGTTGAACTCGACCACCCGCTCGGCGGGCGACGCACCCGGCGCCACCGAGGCGGGGATCCGCCCCGGATCGGTGTCCAGCCCGACGACCAGATGCCGCCCCGCAGCGAAGTGCGCCGCCAGCAGCTCAGAACAGGAGTCGGCCGCCGTCACGCGATGCTCACGCTCTCGAATCCGAGCACGGTGGCCAGCAGATCGAAGTGGCTGTCGGCATGCAGGACGCCGAATCCACACTCGGTCGCCGCTGCGGCGATCAGGTAGTCGACGGCCGGCAGTCGTCGACGCGCACCGAGCTCGCGCATCGCGCCGTGCGCGGCCCTGCAGACAGATGCCGTGATGGGCGCCTGGGGAAGGGCGGCGAGCGCAGCATCGAAGTCGGCGAACTCCCGCTCGTCCCGTGTGCTGCCGAGAATCTCTAACGCGGCGGCTGGGCAGCTCACCAGCAAGCGCGCCCGCAGCGTGGCCTTCCAACGCTCGCTGATGCCTTTCTGCCCCTGTCGATGCCAGGCCGAGGTGTCGATCACAAGGGGAATCCCCGAGCCAAATGCGCCCGACGCCATCAGTCGTATTTGGAAGGCGACCGCTCACGCTCGGCGAGAGTCTCGCCCAGAGCGTCGAAGTCGTAGTCGATCTCGCCATCGGCGACCTTGCAGAGGAACTCGATCGCCTCGTCTTGGCGCTTCTGGCGCTCCCCCGCGACCTCCGCGCCGAGCAGTGCCAGGTCGCGGATCAGCCGCGACTTGCTGGCGGGGGGCGAGGGGATGGCAGCGAGCGCCGCCGCGAGCTCGGCGTCAACGGTCACCTGGACACGTGGATTCGCGGTCGGCATGCCTTTAGTGTACCACCGTGATGGTACGTACTACTCCTCGCCGAAGAGTTGCAGGAAGGCGAGGTGGGTGAGGTCGGGGAGCAGGCGCTCGACTTTGGCGGCGCGGCCGGCGGCCAGCTCGATGCTGAGCGATTCCTCGATCGCGCCGGCGACGAAGCCGGCGGTCATCGGGCTGGCGTCGGCGCGGCCGCCCGGCTCGGCGCGGGCGGTGGCCAGCGCGGCGATGACGCGGTCGACCATCTGCTGGTGTGTCACCCAGGCCTCGCCGCGGGCAGCGCGGACCTCGAGCAGCAGCGCCCTCGCCTTCAGCGGCTGCTCGGCGGCGAAGCGCAGCAGCTCGGCCAGGCCGGCGCGGAAGGCGCCGCGCCAGGAGTCGGCGGCGAGCGCAGCCTCGCGGACCTCGGCGGCGAGCTGCTGCGCCGCCTCCGCATAGGCCCGCGCGAAGCACTGCTCCTTGGTCCCGAGGCGGCGGTGGAAGCGGTCCTCGGTGGTTCGCGCCCGCTCGGCGACCGAGCGCACGGTCGTCTTCGCATACCCCTTCTCGCCGGCCGTCAGCAGCATCGCCTCGAGCATGTCGTCGTCTCCGGCGCGGTCGGGCGCGACCTCCTCCCAAGACCTGACTGCGCGCAGCGGACCCGGTGCTTCCATTCGGGACACCATAGCTTATGTTTGGGAACTTTCTCTAACTCAAGTACCAGTTTCGTACCAATGGGAACTAGCGCTATCCTGGCCCTGTGCGTGCCCTGCCAGGAAAGGAGAACCGGCAGCCGCCCGGCGCCGAGCCGGTGAGTCGCGATGCCGCCGCCGCCGACCAGCGCCGCCGCATCCTCGAGGCGACGGCGGAGCTGATCGCCAAGCAGGGTTACCCGGAGACGACGATGGAGGAGATCGTCCGCCGGGCGAAGGTCGGCTACGCGACCTTCTACAAGCACTATCCGGACAAGGAGGCGGCCTTCCTGGCGCTGATCGACGCCGCGACCGCGCACACCGTCGAGCGGGTCGAGGGCGCCTACAAGCGCGAAGAAGGCCCCTGGCAGGACCGCGTCGGCGCGGCGCTGGGCGCACTCTTCGAGGACGTCGCCGCGCACCCCGACGCCGCCCGCTGCGTGCTCGTCGAGGCAACCGCCGCCGGCAACGAGGCGGCGGCCAAGCACGAGGCGGCGCTGAAGCGGCTGGCGAAGCTGCTGCAGCCCGGGCGGGAGCTCAACCCGCGCCAGGCGCAGCTGCCGGAGAGCCTCGAGGAGACGCTCTGCGGCGGCGTCGTCTGGGTGCTGGGACAGCGGCTGATGGCCGGCGAGGCCGGCAAGCTGCGCGCCCTGCTGCCCGAGACCCTCGAGTTCCTCCTCCGCCCCTACGTCGGCGAGCAGGAAGCGGCGCGGGAGGCCGGCGAGGTCGCCGACGCGATCTCCGCCTAGCCCTCGCCGATGGCAGCCGAAGAGCTAGGACCCCTTCCCGCCGGCCGCCACGGATACAGCCGTGAGCAGGTCGCCCACCACCAGCGCGAGCGGCTGATCGCCGGCCTCGCCGAAGCGGTCGCCGAGAAGGGCTACGCGGCGGTGACGCTGAGCGACATCGTCCGCCACGCCAAGGTCAGCCGCCGCGTCTTCTACGCCAACTTCGAACGCAAGGAGCAGTGCTTCCTCGCCGCCTTCGAGGTGGTGGTCGCCCACCTGCGTGAGCTGGTCGCCGAAGCCGCCGCCGGGGTCGACGGCTGGCCCCAGCAGGCGATCACCGCCCTGCGCGTCACCCTTGCCTTCCTCGCCTCCGAGCCCGACCTCGCCCGCCTCTGCCTGCTCGAATCGCGCACCGCCGGGCCGGCTGTCATCGCGCGTTTCAACGAAGCGGTGGCGGAGCTGGCGCCGGCGCTCGCGCGAGGCCGCGCCGAGCGCCCCGAGGGCGCTCGCCTCCCCGAATCGACCGAGGACTCGACCCTCGGCTCGCTCATCTCGCTCGCCCAGCGCAAGGTCGCCGCCAACGAAGCCGAACAATTGACGACGATCCTCTCCGATGGCGCCGAGCTGATCCTTCTGCCCTACCTGGGCTCCGTTGAGGCCTCCCGCCTCACCCGCGCGATCTAGGAACTTTTCCCTCCCAGTAGGAACGTGCGCTTGACAAACGCGCATGTGTTCGCGTACTCTGGCGCCAGCGGGTACAGCAACCACCTTCTGGGAACTTGCTTCTCTCGCTGAGGACACAGGGAAATCCGAGCCGCGAAGGCCGCAAAGGGAAGCGGCCGGCAGAGGGGCTCGAGGGACAAGGAGAGAGCTACGTGAGACGCCACGCGAAGGCAGCAGACGCGGGATCGACCAAGCGCCGGGCAAAGACCAAGCCGGCGCTGCTTGCGTGCGCCCTGGCGGCGTGCGTGGCTGCCCTTGCACTCGTGGTCGGCTCGGCCTCGGGTTCCACGACCCGTTTCCTACAGGAAACCTTCGGCTCCTCCGCGCAGCCGAGCTTCCCCGCCGACCGCGGCATCGCCGTCGATCAGTCGACGAACGAGGTCTAC